>CALMAV010000363.1:16171-16756 GCA_937859895.1 uncultured Bryobacterales bacterium
GTTAATGGTCGGTTGTGCTTTACTGCGGCTGGCTCCGACGAACACCGAGGAATCGGCGTTGGCTGAAAGTGAGGCAAACTGACTGGTGCTTGCCAGCTCGTGTTTCTGGTCAGGCACTTCAGGCGAGATCTCGAATAGCGTGTTGCCCTGAAGGTAGAAAACGGTTCGCCCATCCCCAGACCAGCGGACGTTATCCGCTTTACCATGTACCAGACAACTTGCCTTACCCGGTTGCGCAAACGATGCGTACCAGAGATCGGCGTCTCGCTTAAAGAGGCATCCAGTACCCCCTGGTCGCCACTGGCACCAGTTGCTAACACCGGCGGCAATCTCTTGGCTCTGTCCCAAGCGAAACAGTCGTCCAGTCTTTACGAAAACGACTTCTGCGGCTGTGGCGCCAACGCTGAAGGCTGATGCGGGTTCTTGGATTGTTTGCAGATGCTTCCCTGTTACAGATACCTGCTTCAGGGCTTGCCGATCGAGGAAAAGTACAGTGCGTGCAGCGGCATCCAGTGAGAGCGAAGAACTCTCCAAGGCGGTGGCCGGCGCGAGTTGCGTTATGGAACCATTTCGGCTCGACTTACG
>CALMAV010000363.1:16766-20939 GCA_937859895.1 uncultured Bryobacterales bacterium
CCAGCGAGCCACCGCGATTTGACGAGAAGACGAGAAACTTTCCCTTCACCGAAACTGACCGATTCTCACTGCTAGGGAGAAAGTTAGCGCTGCTTAGGCTAGTTAACCGCGTGACTGGTACTTCAGTCACCTCGTCACTGAATTGAGTGAATTCGCCTCGCTGTTGAAACGCTGTGCCAAGCGGCGCAGATAACAGAGAAATAGCAGCGCGGCGTGTCAGGCACTGGGTCACTATATGGAGAGACGACAGAACCGCCTTTGTTGTTGCGTTAAAGCCCGAAGTCGCTGCCGGCAGGCTTGGCCACCTTGGCCAGGAATGGAAGCGAGCGTGTCATGTACTTGTAAGGATTAACCGGAGTACCGGCAAGGCGTACCTCGTAGTGAACATGGGGGCCGGTTGAGCGTCCGCTCGAGCCGGAGAGCGCAACACTTTCATTGCCGCGAACTTCTTCGCCTGGAACTACCAAGAAACGCGCCAGATGGGCATAGTAGGTCTGAAGACCATTCCCATGGTCAATAATAAGGAGCCGTCCGTAGCCGTTTACCCAATTTGTAGAGATAACGACTCCGTCAGCCGTGGCATGCACCTCAGATCCGAATGGCGTTGCTATATCAATCCCAGAGTGGAATATACCCTCACCAGAAAACGGATCACTCCGAGTGCCAAATGAGCTTCGAACACTTCCATTGACCGGCCACAGACTCGGCTGGGAGTGAAGCTGCCAAGTATAGGGCGAACGATGGGATAACCCCCCGTAAGATGCTGCTTTCAGAAAATTATATTCCGCAAGAGACTCTTTAACGCTCGGAGTTAGGGGAGCGGATCGGACGCTGACTAGCGGTTCAGCGGGACGTTTGATGCCATACGCCACAGTCATTTCACTAGCCAGAGTTTCCAAGGAGGCCATTTGCTGGCTGTGCTGGCGCGAAACCCGCTGCAAATCCTGATACCGATTGCGGAGACGATCAAAATCTGCTCGCAATTCGTTGTAGTTGGCCACCTGCCACGACATCCGCAAGTAGCTGGACACCATACCGAAGGCAGAAAGAGACAGGACAGCAAAGATGCCAAGAACAATCAGTAACGAGCGATAAGTAACAGTGATTCTCTTGGCTCGCCCTTCTACAGAGTGAGCGAACTCAAGCACGAAGTACTGTTTATCCATTCAGACCCTCAACCGGAGAATCGTACAAACAAGTCAGGCCAGGTGCCTCCCGGCCAACAACACACAAGTTATGAACGAGTCTTCAGAATAGTCTGATAGGCCGGTCAAGTCAATGGAGGTATAAAGCGAGCAGTGGGTATCCTCAAGTCATGTAACGGGAAAAAACACTTCGGGCGACACGTGAAAGAAACTGCTCAATTTTGTGATATGACGCTTTGAAAGCTCACGGGTGCCACTCAGAATCTCTGACACATGACTCTTGCTGTCGATCACAGGAACCAAATCTGCTTGTTTTAAGCCGCGATTTCCATGAGCAGCTTCAGTGTGTCAACAGGATTAAGTGTGATGTCGAGGCGATAGCGTTTCTCGTATTGCTCGATCAAAGTAGCGAGAACTTCGCAGTAAGCCTCTTCTTCTAGTGTCGGGTCTTCTGCAAAAGAATAGGCTTCAAGTTCTTTCATAGCGGCTTGATTCTCAGCGTCCGTCGTGATCGTGTGAGCAACACCGCGGGCAAATAAGGCTCCGTATTTCTTAGCATTGAACGCGACTGCTGGATTAGCTGCACTCATGTTGCTCTTCTAAGTTTCTTCTTTAGCGCTTCTCTTTGCTTTTCCTCTTTTCTAAGACTGCTTTCCAGGTGTTCTTGCTGTAACTCGGCGTTAGTCAAAAAAGTTTTTGACCCACATTATTTCCTTTTGATAGTTGATCATGACAACTAGGCGGAACTGGTTGTGACGTATGGTGAAAACCGTGTAACTCACCTTTCTTACCTGGACAGCTTTTGTCTTGGTGAAATCTTTCTGTACGTCCAGTAGTTGCTTCCACTCCGCTTTTTCGGCCACTCTTACCCAAAGTGCTAGTTCACCTTCAGCGTCGGCATATCGCTTCTCTTCTGTAAAAGCCCTCAACGTGGACTGTGCAATGATCCACACTTATCTGCAAGCGTAGTTCCCCGATCGGGAACCTGTCAACGAAGAAGTATTCCGATGTGCAGATTCATCTAATGGGGTTTTGTAGAAGGCGGAGCCAGAAATCTGCTAAGTTCATCATCAATCGAGGATTTCGGCTTTCTTGCTGAAGTGTAACTCCGCAAGGAGTGTCGCACTCGCGTAATGGTCAGGACATAATCAGGAGCATGGCTTTCGCGCGGGAGATGGCATTCGCCAAACAGCTAGCTCAGGAGGCGGGTCGTCTCGCGTCCGACTATCTTCGAAGCGGAGTTTCCTCTGAGATCAAAGGTGATAGTTCGCCCGTAACGGCAGCTGACCGCGCCTGTGAACAGCTAATTGTTGACAGCATCACCCGTGAGTTTCCCGATGACGGCATTCTGGGCGAAGAGGGCGCCAATAGGCCGGGTCAGAGCGGCCGGAAGTGGATTATCGATCCGATTGACGGCACACGTGATTACGTCCGCGGTATCCCGCTGTGGGCGGTTCTTATCGGGCTTGAGCAGGACGAGGAGATTGTCGCAGCTGCTGCTTGCAATCCCGGGCAGGGCCTCACTGTTTGTGCCGCCAAGGGGTCGGGCGCCTGGTCAGATGATGTGCGCATGGCAATTGCCGACAGGACTGATCCAAGGCAGGCGGTGCTCTGCTTCAACGGTTTCAACAAACCCGGAACTCAGCCGTTTGCGGACCGACTGCTTCCTTGGGTAAGACGGTTCGGCGCAGTGCGCGGGTTTGGCGGGTCTCTCGATGCCATGCTCCTCGCGCAAGGCAAAGGGGATGTCTGGATTGATCCGAACGCCGCGCCGTGGGATCTTGCCGCACTGAAACTGATCGTCGAAGAGGCTGGAGCGAAGTTTGGCAATTTCGCGGGTGAAAACTCAATCTACGGCGGGAATTGCTATGCCTGCGTGCCAGGGCTGGAAAGCTATGTTCGCGAGCTGTTCATCTAAAGCTCCGTATACTCGATAGGAGTGACGGCCGATATCCTTTTTCATTTACTGGCAAGATTTCTTCATGTCGGCTCAGTAATCATTTTGCTAGGCGGCATCTTTTACGCGCGGCAGATCCTGGTGCCGACGCTGAACCGACTGCCCGAGCCTGAGCGTTTTGCCGCGGCTGCTTTCAGTCAAGGGCAGTTCAAAGGTATTCTCTGGACGCTTTTGGCCATTACTGTCCTGTCCGGATTCTACAATTTCTACAGCTACTCAGGGCCTAAACACAGCTCCACGTACCACATGTGGTTCGGCATCAAGATGCTGTTAGTGCTGCATATTCTGGCAACTGCCATTCTGTGGTCAACGTCAGCGCAGACCAATGCCGTAACAGGGAGTAAGAGCAACCGGCGGCTTTTCAGTCTGGTAATTTCCGGCTTTGTCGTAGTTTTTATCTCGGCTTATCTTCGTTCCCTCTCGCAACGCGGCTTATAGTGCCTGGCGCTCATCGAATCGGCAATATGAATGGTTACCAGGCACTGCGGACGCAAGCCGCATATCTAATCCTTTCAGGGCGCGGATTGCTCAGGTTGACGGGCGAAGATTGTGCCCGGCTCCTCCATGCCATGAGTACTAATAATGTAAATGGACTTGCTCTGGGGCAGGGTCTGCTTGCTTTCTTTCTTTCTGCGCAAGGGCGAATCCTGGCTGATGCCAATATCTATAACCTCGGCGAAAGTTTTTGGCTCGATACTGAACCGGAACTTGGTCCGAAGCTGCGAGATCATCTCGATCGGTTTATCATTGCCGATGATGTGACGATCGACGATGAGTCTAGCGCCTATGTGGCAGTCGGCCTTGAGGGTCCAGAGTGGGCGCAAGCAGCGGTAACACTGGAGATTCCTGTTCCCCCTCTGCCTCTGGGCGTTGTCCAATGGCGCAGCGGTTTTGTCGCCCGTGCAGCAGCCACTGCGGCCGACGGCCTTCGCATCTTCTTGCCGTTAGCTGAACAGGAGAGCTTGACCGGTAGCTTGCAGGCAGTAGGCTTGCCCTTGGCAACGGCAGAAGAGGCCGACGTGGTGCGGGTGGAGAATGGCATTCCGCGCTATGGCCGAGATATCAGCGAAC
>CALMAV010000363.1:20949-22219 GCA_937859895.1 uncultured Bryobacterales bacterium
ACCGGCTTGCTATCAGCTGTGCATCCGAATAAGGGATGCTACGTTGGCCAGGAGATTGTTGAGCGCGTCCGCTCTCGCGGCCAGGTGCATCGTCATATGAGCCGTGTTCAGATCGAATCCAACACTGTGCCTGCGGTAGGCAGTAAGTTACTGCTTGATAGCAAAGAAGTTGGTGAGATTACCTCCGCAGTTTATTCGCCGACTCTTGAAAAGGTAGTTGGTCTTGCTTACTTGCGTACGGAAGCTGTGGATGCGAAACGGGCGTTAAAGTTGGCAGAGGGCGGAGCAGCGGTAACGGTTTCTCGCTAAGCTTACGGCTAGTCGCCGAGCAATTTCCCGTAGGACTCCAGCGCTTCAACGTTGTCGCACACCGTTTTGACTGCGGCGGTAATCGGAATAGCTAACACCAGTCCAATACCACCCCAGATCAGTCCCCAGAACATCAGCGCAACTGTGACTACCAGAGGATTCAGTCGTACGCGTCGACCGATGATTTTGGCATATAAGAAGTTCATCGAAAACAGGTGAATGGCAGAGGTGATGAGCACAGCAGTTAGGATGATCTTGAACCTGTTCGGCACAGCAACGGCAGCCAGCACTGGCGGTACCAAAGAGAGTGGCAGGCCGAAGGACGGAACCAGGCTGAACAGTGCGCTGATGATGCCAACTAACGGCCAGTACGGAATGCCCAGGAAGAAGAAGGTAATCGCACTCAGGCTGCTGAGAAAAACCCATAGCAGAAAATTGCCGAGCACGTAAGCGCGCGTTGCGTCGCCAATGCCAATCCAGGTCTTGCTGATAATGTAGCGATCCTTTCCCTCGAAGATACGGATCGCATTTTGGCCTAACCGATCGCGCCAACTGAGCATAAAGTACAGCAGAAATGGCACAAACGAAGCCAGGAACATCAGATGGAAGTAGTGCGATGAATAGCTGTAGAGTGTGCTGATGAACGGGGTCGGATCTTTATGAATGCGAACTTCCTGAATAATGGGGGTTGCTGGCGGTTCGATGCCGTTTGAGCGGCGGCTGCCCGGGCCTGCATGGCTTGTTGTGGCTTCTGTTGAATCTGCTCGCCTTGCTCCCGCAGCGTTTTCGGTACCAGCACGTTGATGCTGTCGGTTTCGAACTTGTCCAGCCGATTGCTGGCCGAATGCCAGAGCTCGTTGGCACGCGAAGAGTAAGTGGGCAAGTCCTCGCTTAAGCTGGAAACCTGCGTCCAGGCCACTACTCCGAGAAAGTACAGCAAGACAAAGGCAAAGCCCAAAAC
>CALMAV010000363.1:22229-24508 GCA_937859895.1 uncultured Bryobacterales bacterium
CCACGAGTGTGGCGGCGGGTCGAGGCAGGCGCAGTTTCATTACTAGAAGCACTGCTGGATCAAGAATAAAAGCGAGGATTGCTGAGATCAGCAGCGTGACAAAAAAGTCGCGCCCGTAGTAAAGAAGCCCGATCAAAGCCGCTACTGCGATCAGCGAAGTTCGAAGACCGAAGCGATTGTGAACTGCAGGTTGCGGGCTGCTTAGGAGTGCCAAGGCGAATAACGGCTCGGTAGTCGTACTCTAGCATTCCGAGCCATTCGCCGGTTAATCACCGGCGTTCACTTACTACAGAAGAGCCAAGCTGCTTCCCGATGAGTCAGTCTAAAATTTGCTTTGGCAGAAAACATTGGCAGGCTCCAATTGCGAAGCCCTGTGGAACAACGCCGTAATGAACGCGCGGGCGCCGGGTGGTTAGGGCGTGCAAAACCGCTTTACCGATCTGTTCAGGAGCAAGGCCTCTCCGGCCCTCCAGAACGACCTGCTTAACAAATCGTTCCAGCATCGGTGCATATTCAGTACTTTGTTATTGGCTGAGGTCTTCCCCTTCAGACCTCTAGTTGACGTCTAAAGTCCGAGAGGGGCAGATGAATCAGCGGGCCACCGACTGCAATGCCGGCGTTGTTGACGAGCCCGGTAAGTGTGGACCCACTTAGTTGATCAGCAACTAGAGCTGCTGCTTTCTGAACAGCAGCCTCATCGGTCCACGTCCATCAGTAAATGGTGTTACAAGATTGCCAAACTCCGACTTCAGACGGTCAGCGCCTGTTTGCTTGCGAACACTTCCATAGACTTGAATCCCCTTGGCGGCCAACACCTCTGTGATTCCCCAGCCAATACCTGAGGAGGCGCCAGTGACAACTACGCTTTTGGACATAAATGCTCTTTCTCCGTGGAAGTTAGTCTCTGAAGCACTCTAGGTGTATGCTGCACATCTTCAATGAGACTACTGTCCACCTTCAGGCCAGGATCGTCAACGTGTACAGCAATCACTTATGGCTTATTCAGCTAAGGCTGATCAGAAGGCGATTCTGGTTGCGGCGCTCGAACAGTTGGCTGCAGAGAACATGACCGGCTCTATTACGCGCCTTTGCTGCACCACCTGTTTTGGCTTCACGGGAAGGCCGGGCTAAACGCCGCGGGTGTTTTCAACCGTGGCAAACCAGCGTCGGGGTTTGCCTTCGGCTACAAGCGTGACTTGCCAAAGCTGGCCGGAATAAAAGTTTGTGGAGGAGGACATACCCGCAGCTGATCGGAGAGCGAAGGGGAAGCGATCTCCTATAATCCGAGGGAATGAGCGGCGCTAGAATCCTGGCTTTAGATGTTGGCAAAAAGCGAATTGGGTTAGCTGTCAGCGACGAATTGGGTGTCGCTGCCCGCGGTATTGAAACGTTATATCGCACGCGGATTCGGGATGACCTGGCCGAGCTTCAGGCCGTTTGCACACGCTGGGAGATCGGCACTTTGCTCGTTGGCAGGCCGCTGCATATGAGCGGCCACGAGAGCCGTCAGAGCGAATATACTTGCGAGTTCGCCGAGCGGCTTGGAAAATACGTTCGCTTGCCGATAGTGTTCTGGGACGAACGGCTGACCTCCGCCGAAGCCGAGCGCATGCTGCGTGAAGCCGGCGCAAACCTGGAACAGAAGAAGAAGGCTGTGGATCAAATGTCAGCAGTGTTGCTGTTGGAGAGTTATCTGGGGTTCCGGCAACTGGCGCTGGTTAATGAGGATGGCGACGTTGCCCGGTAACCGCACCAGGCGCTTTGGGCGGAATTTGCTGATTGTTCTGCTGCTTGCGGTCGTAGCGGGCGCTTTCACAGTCAATGCTCTTTACCTAGGGCCTTATGGAGGCAAGGACACTGACATCTTTGTCGACATTGAGCATGGCATGAGCTCGCGCGCCATTGCGAACGAATTGGCTGAACAGGGCCTGGTTCGAGCACCTTGGGTTTTTCTACTGGTTCGAGCGTTTCACCCGCATTCTGCCTTGCAAGCTGGCGAGTATCGCTTCGAAACAGCTGAAACGCCTTGGCAGATCCTCGACAAACTTCGCAAGGGGCAGGTTTTTTATGAAGAGATAACGGTGCCGGAAGGGAGCAATATGTTCGATATTGCTAACATCCTGCGCAACGGAGACACTGTGCTGCCATCTGATTTTCTCCGAGCAGTTTCTGATCCGGCTTCGATCCGCGACCTGGACCCGCGCGCACCAAATCTGGAAGGCTACCTGTTTCCTGCCACATATCGTGTGACGCACAAGACTACGGCCCGACAGTTATGC
>CALMAV010000364.1 GCA_937859895.1 uncultured Bryobacterales bacterium
CGCTCAGCAGTTTCAGATCGTAGCCGCCATAGTGAACAGTCTCGCCCAGGCCGAGATTACTGATTCGGTGCTGATCGAAGGCGTGGCCAGTGAATCCTATGAAGAGAATCACGATACCCATGTGCACCAGATACCCACCATAGCGGCGAGTGTTACGCCATGTAAGTTCGAACGCGGCTTTCGGCAGAGGAAGTGACTCTTTTACCTGAATGGCTCGTGAGCCCTTCCAGAACTCACTAAAGATAGTCCCCAGCACAAAGGCGCAGAGACCAAAAGAGATGATTGCCGAAATTGCACGCATCCCGGAGACAGCCAAGACCACCATCGTGACAATGCCAATAATCGTCGGCACAAGGAACGCTTTCTTCAAGCTGCTAAGCGAACTCTTCCGCCACGCGATCAGCGGCCCAACACCGGTTAGGAACAATAGGAATAGCGCAATCGGAACATTGACCCGCACATAGTACGGACCGTCAATGGTTTCCTTTTCACCCGTAAGCGCCTCCATAATGACGGGGAAGAGCGAACCCCACAGAATGGCAAAGCAACTGGCCAGCAAGATCAGGTTGTTGAACAGAAAACTCGATTCGCGCGAGACCACGCTTTCAAGCTTTACTTCACTCTTCAAATACGGAAGATTACGAACGATAGCGAAGGCGGTCAGCACAGTGGCGCTTACAAGAAACGTAGTGAAGTAAGGCTTCACCGGAGACTGCGCAAACGCGTGAACAGACGACACGAGGCCTGTGCGGGTAAGGGTCGTACCCAGGATGCTCAGCAGGAACGTGGCCGATACCAGCACCATATTCCAGACCTTCATCATGCCTTTCTTCTCCTGCATCATCACCGAGTGAAGAAACGCAGTAGCGGTAATCCAGGGCATGAACGAGGCGTTCTCCACCGGGTCCCAACCCCAATAGCCGCCCCAGCCAAGAACCGTGTAAGCCCAACCCATGCCCAGCAAGATGCCGGTGCTCTGGAACAGCCACGTCACAATTGCCCAACGGCGAGTAGTGTGGATCCAAGCCTCGCCCGGTTGCCGGGTAATCAAAGATGCCATGGCGAACGCGAACGGAACAGTGAAGCCGACATAGCCTAAGTAGAGGAACGGCGGATGAATAGCCATCGTCCACCACTGCAAAAGCGGGCTGAGCCCGTTACCGTCGGTGGCATCGTAAATTCCTTTGCCGATCATCAGCACTTTGAAGGGGCTGGCGACGAAGGTAATCATCGAGATGAAGAAGGCCAGCACTGTGCTCATAATGCTGATTACAATGGGCATCATCTCGCGGAAACGGTGGCGATTCGTGTAAGTAACAATGGCCGTATAGGTGGAGAGCAGCCAGCTCCACAGAAGCAGCGACCCTTCCTGACCACCCCACCAGGCGGTGAACTTATAAATGCCCGACATGGCCTTGTCCGTGTGTGCGGCAACATAAGCCAATCGGAAATCGCCAGTGACTAAAAGGGTGACAAGAATGGCGGAAGCAATGGTAAGCAATCCCCAGGTGCCATACACAGCACGTTCAGCAGCGACCACCAGATAAGGACGTTTCGCGTACTTACCGACTACGCCGGCCAGGATCGCAAATACGGTGAGACAGAAGGAAAGAAGGACAGAGAGTGCGCCGAGGTTTTCCATGAGGAACTTAAGCTATACCTACTACTTAAGATGCCGACCGGCCATCTGCTGCGTCCTGAATCTTAGTGGATTGAGTAGTCTTATGAGTCAAGCCGCGCTGGGGTGGTTTAGCCTCGTACTTTGACGCGCACTTAGCTTGAATTTTGCTCGCTTCGAAGACCCCATTCGGACCAAGCCGGCCGTCGGCAAGAGCCTGCGCGTTGTCTTTGAAAGTATCAGGAAGCGGGTCGGACCCGGTATAGACAACTTTCATCACTTGCGGGCCTTGATACAGCACGAAAGCTACCTGCCCGTCCTGCTGTTTAACGATAGAGCCAGGCTTCACATCGCCACCTAAACGAAGACGCTGCCCGTGTGCAGCACTGCCCATTGTCTGAAGCTCAGGAATAGTCTTGTAATAAGTCTTAGTGTCGGAAATGCCACCAGCGGCCAGCCATACCAACGACCCCACAATCAGCGTCATCAATACCGCGAAATTTACATAAGTTTTCATAAAAGCTTCTTCGTGGCGGGTAGGGAATTAATTTCAGTATAGTCCCGTTTAAGCGACCGTTAGATAGGACGGCCCAAGGTTCGCTCCCGGCACACTGGACCGGAACGCATGGTCAAATTCGACACGCTCGACAACCCGGATGCCGAGCCGCCCTTCGAAGCAACAACAATAACCATTGTGGTTTCTGGTAAGCACATCGGCCCCACTACAACGCACGTCGACCGATGAAGCAATTAAGAGCTAGGGGCGGTGATTAAAAAGCCCATTCTTGCAGTCGAGGTCAGGTGGCGAGGAGTTCCGGAACGAAAATGTCCTCAAAACGTAAAACGGCGCTCAGTAACGCCTGGCTTGAAGTGGCAGCGCAAAATTTCTCCCGCTTCCAGCATGGCCCCTAGCTCCTCTCCTGCGGGATTTCTGGAGCTTTGAGGTTGGCTGGACGGGTTTGAGGCATGAAGTCGATTGGCTTCAGCGGCCAGTCACCATACCTTGGACATGGTTCCTGCGTCGTGACTGTAAAGGGGCAAGTTCACCGATCGTTTCGCCGTTGAGGTTTTCCGGACGTGTAATGTCACTAGCTTGTTGACGTAAACCCGAACCTTCACGTTGCCATCCCTGAGAGCACCCGTGCGCTCACAATCCCAGAAAGCCGAATCCAGCTTTAGATCAGCCATCACACTTCTCCATCTTGTGCGTTCATTCATTGACAAGGCGCTCGAGCCATTCGGCGATCATGGTGCGTTCCGCTTGCGTAAGAGAGGCGGCGTCGTTCAGGACGGCGAGGAGGGCGACGGCTGCCGCTGCTGGGCCCGGAGTCTTGATCGCCGGCGCTTCGGTGGTAATGGCAGCGAGGATGGATTCGCGGGCGATCTCGGCCATCTTCATGTCGCGCCGGACTTCGGGCGTAGCAAGCAACGTCAGCACGATGCCGCAGGCGGAAGCGTGAAAGAGATCTGCAGCACGTTCTTCGCTGACGCGCAGGCGGCCCGCAACGGCGACTCGGTGGATGTGTTCGCGGAGCATGTGATGGGAGTGGGCGGCGGCTGGCGACTCTACGCCAGGTTGAGGGTCGCAGTACATCAGCTTGTAAAGGGCGGGATTGGAAAGCCCAAAGGCGATGTGTAAGGACCAGCCCGCGCGTAAATCCTCAACTGGGTCATCGCTGAGGCCGTGAAGCTTTTTTGTTCCGATGTACGTGGAGTAACCGTGTTCGGCAACTGCGTCGAGCAAGCCAACCATGTCCCTAAAGAGGCGATAGATGGTGGGTACCTGGACGCCGGCAGCGTCGGCGACGGCGCGGCTGGTCACGGCATCCCGGCCGGCGCGGTTGAGAAGAGAGATGGCGGCAGCGATGATGTGCGCTCGCGTGTCATTACGAGACGTTGCGCTGTGCGCGGCCGTAGGACGGGTTTTAACAGGCATGATTGGGAACTGTAAGAAAAGGAATTCGTGGAGGTTTGTTAGCAATGCTAGCATCATAACGGTAACAGTGATAAAGTAGTCCTGCTAAGGAGGACAGATGCAAGCAAAGAAGGTAGCGCTGATTACAGGAGCAAATAAGGGCATCGGGTTTGAAGTCGCCCGCCAGATCGGCAAAGCTGGGTGGACTGTGGTCGCAGCGGCGCGCAATGAGGAGCTTGGCAGGCAAGCCGTTGCAACGCTTAAAGCGGAAGGTCTCGATGTGCATTTCGTTCACGTTGACCTTGAAGCCCAGGGGACCGCAGGGACCGCGGCAGAAACCATTCGAGACCGGTTTGGCAAACTCGACCTTCTCATCAACAATGCCGGCATCTCAAGTAAGAGCGACGGGCCGCCCAGCAAAGTTAATCTCGACGCCCTGCAGACCGTCATGCGTACCAACTATATAGGTGCAGTTGCGGTCACACAGGCCATGCTACCCCTACTCCAAGGTGCCGGAAAGGCTCAGATCATTAACGTCACCAGCGAGCTCGGTTCCATAAGTCTGCAAACCGACCCGAGCTGGAAGTTTGCTTCTGTAAAGCTGCTTGCCTATTGCGCTTCGAAGGCCGCGCTCAACATGTTCACCGTCCAACTGGCTTACGAGTTCCGCGACGGAGATATTGCCGTAAACGCAGTCAACCCGGGCTACACAGCCACCGATTTTAACGGGCATAGCGGTCCTCAAACGGTAGAAGAAGGTGCCGCCGAGATCGTTCGGGTAGCCCTGACTGACACGCCTGTCAGCGGCAAGTTCCTTGAGGCTGGTGGCGAGATTGCCTGGTAGAAACAAGCACGTTGGTGTGCCGAATTTAGCAAGTCCACAGGAGAACTCATGATTGTCGTAACAACACCTACTGGAAAAATCGGATCGCAGGTCATCCCTCATCTTCTTGCAGCGAATGAGGCGGTGCGAGTCATCGCACGCGATCCAACCAAGCTCCCTGGGGAGATTCGGAATCAGGTCGAGGTTGTCACGGGCTCGCTCGATGATGACCAAGTGATGGAACAAGCCCTCAAAGGTGCAGAAAGCGTGTTCCTGGTTGTGCCTCCTTCGTTTACAGACAACAACGTTGAAGCCTATTACCTGCGTTTTACGCGTCCTGCGCTCAAGGCGATGAAGAACGAAGGCGTAAAACGGATGGTGGGTGTATCCGTGCTGGGCCGTGGCCTGGAACTCTCAAGAAAAGCTGGACCGATTACCGCGTCTCTTACCAAGGATGAGGAAGTCGAGAAGAGTGGGGTCGATTACTGCGCGTTGTGGTGTCCTGCCCTGATGGACAATATGCTCAGCAACGTGCAGAGCATTCAGCACCAAGGAATGTTTTTCTCGCTTAGTGATCCGAAAATCAAGAGACCCCAGGTTGCGACCAAGGATGTCGGCGCTATGGGTGCCAAGTTCCTGCTGGATAAGACCTGGACAGGACAAATCGGCAGTGCTGTGCTCGGGCCTGAGGATCTTTCCTTCAATGAGATGGCAGCCGTCATGTCGGACGTGCTCGGAAAGACCGTTCGCTACCAGCAAATACCAGCTGACGCTTACAAGGCTCAACTGATTCAGTACGGTGCAAATGAGGTGTTTGCGCAGGAGATCATCGACATGTTGATTGCTAAGGATAAGGGACTCGACAATGAGGAACCGCGTACAGCAGAAAATACGACTCCGACCAGCTTCCACCAGTGGTGCGAGGAAGTGTTGAAGCCTGCTGTACTTAGCTAGATTGTGAAAAATCGTTGCTACTTAGAGCAGGTTGTTAAGCCGCGCCGAGTGAGCACAACACTGAAAGAGGAGGGATACATGATACGCCTGAGAAATGAAGGCCCAATTAAGCCAGCTCCCCTGCTGCAGGGGTTTGCGCAAGAGGTCTCGACCGAACTTCAGACATGGCCGGACATAATTTCGGCCACACACTGGCAACTTGGCGATCCGACGCGAGTGGACGGAGCGGAGTTCCACGTGGAGGGAGTTGGGGAGCTCGGCCATATTCACCTGAACGGTGAAATTCATCTCGCATTGACGAAACCACTTCGGGATCAACTCATCGCACTGAATCTTGCAGAACCGTTTGTATGGCATAGAGAGTGGGTGACCGCTCCAATTTCATCACCAAGCGAAGCCGATAAAGCTATGTGGCTTTTTAAGCTAGGCTACGACCGCCTGTGTTCAGTATCGGAAGAGATTCTCTTCAACAGAATCCAAGCGCGCGCAGCTGCCAGGAATCCCGCCTCAGGGCGCACAGGAAACACGAATTCCCTTCACAAAGCAGAATAGAGTCGACTATTCGAATAGCGACTCCTTCGATCCTCCAACGCTTCGCCGGGCTTGGATCGGCAATATGGCCAGCGTGTCTGTTACCGTCACTTTTACAGGCCCGGCGTTCGCCGCCGTCATCTAACATTCATCACTCATGCCCGAAGGCAACGAACTTCATCGGCACGCCCTCCGCCAAGCCGAGCTCTTCAGCGGTCGCACAGTCACTGTTGATGCCCCGAATGGGCGCTTTGCCGATGGCGCCGCGCTGCTGAACAACCGAAAGCTCCGCTCAGTGGATGCCTTTGGCAAGCACCTGTTTTACGACTTTGGCCGCGGTCGCCAACTCCACATCCACCTCGGCCTCTACGGCAAATTTCGCGAAGGCGAAATGCCGTACCCTGAACCGAAAGGCGCCCTCCGCCTCCGCATCTCCACGCCCGAGCACTGGATTGAACTTCGCGGTCCCACAGCCTGCGACGTTCTCACCCAAAAGAGTCGCGACCAGCTTCTCGCCCGGATTGGCCCCGATCCCCTCCGCGACGATGCCGACCCAAGGGTCGCGGTCAATCGCATCCGCAAGAGTCGCTCGCCCATCGGCGCCTTGCTCATGGACCAGTCTGTCCTCAGCGGCGTTGGTAACATCTATCGCGCCGAACTCCTCTTCCGCGCCCGCCTCCATCCGCTGCGACCCGGTCTTTCCATCCCGGCCAAAGCTCTTCACACCCTTTGGAAGGATGCTGTCGACTTGATGCACTCTGGCATGATCGACCGCCGGATTGTTACTACCCAACCCGCTGATCGCCCCCACCCGACTGGTAAAGCTCGCAGTGGCGAGACCCACTATGTCTATCGCCGCAAAGGCCTCCCGTGCTTCCTGTGCGGCGGAGAAATCCAGCTCAAAGCCTTCGTCGGCCGGAAACTCTACTGGTGCCCAGCCTGCCAGCCGGAGGTGAAGGTAAGTTGATGAACGGTAACTACTTATCCTTTTTTACCCTCGTCTTTTCCACTCACTTTTCACAATTTTTCCGTTCCTCGACATATCCTGCGGTACCCTGTAAGTTGCTGATTCCGAAAAGGTTATCTCTGCTTTTCGCGGCAGGCCAAAAATGCCCTTGACTTCATTCCGCGCTCGCCCTACACTCCAATCACTAACAGGTTTTAGCGGTTGCGAAGCCGTTGAATCTGATTCTCCCTATAAACGTAAATCCTGGTCAGCCAGGGTAAAGATCATGCTCATTCACCCGAATGGGCATTTTCTTTTTGCCTCATGAGACCAGCCCCACCCAAGTCGGGCGACGCTCCTCAAACCTGGCGCGAGCGCTTCCAGGCCCTCCGCAACGTCCCCCCGCTTCTCCGCATGGTGTGGCAGACCAGCCCCATTCTTACGGTCTCTACGCTCCTGCTCCGGGCCATTTCGGCGCTGTTCCCCCTAGCCACTCTCTGGATTTCCAAACTCATCATTGACTTAGTCGTGCGTGCTATCCGCCACCAGCACATTGAACGCAGCCAGATCTGGAAGCTGCTCATCTTGGAAGGTTTGCTCGCCGTTGCCTCGGACACGACCGGGCGATTCGTCTCTCTAGTCGATAGCCTGCTCGGCGACCGCTTCACTAACCAGGTCAGCATCCGACTTATGGAGCACGCCAACTCGCTCGACCTCGAATCCTTCGAAGATCCAGTCTTTTACGACAAGATGGAACGTGCTCGCCGCCAGACTACCTCTCGTCTGGGCTTGCTCGCTAGCCTCGCCGGTATGGGCCAGCAAATACTTACCTTGCTCACCATGCTCTCGGCCGTCATCCTGTTTTCGCCGTGGCTCCTCCTGCTGCTGGTCGCCGCCACCATCCCGGTGTTCTTCGGTGAAACCAAGTTCGCCATGTTGAACTACTCCATGCTCTACCGCTATACTCCCGAGCGGCGTGAACTGGACTACCTTCGCTACCTCGGAGCCAGTAACGCCAGCGCCAAAGAAATCAAAATCTTTGGCCTCGGGCCTTACCTGGTCGAGCGCGCCCGCGTCTTGTTCGAACGCTTCTATGGAGAGAATCGCCGACTCGCCATCCGCCGCGCCCTCGACGGCTCCTTGCTGAACCTCGTTCCCACTGCCGCCTACTACTCGGCTTACGCCCTCATCCTGCTCCGTGCCCTAGCCGGTGCCCTCACCATCGGTGATCTCACCCTCCTCATCGGCGCCTTCTCCCGCTCCCGCAGCATCATGGAGGGTCTGGTTTCCGGTCTGGTCGGAATCTCTGAACAGGCACTCTTTATCAAAGACCTGTTCGACTTCTACGACACGGTCCCTACCATCTTTTCCCGCCCGGAAGCCCTACCCGCACCGCGCCCCATTCGCGACGGCTTTGAGTTTTCCCATGTCTCTTTCCACTACGCCGGCTCCGACCGCAACGTCCTGGACAACGTCTCCTTCCGCTTCTACCCGGGCGAACGCATTGCCCTAGTCGGCGAGAATGGAGCAGGGAAGACCACGCTCGTTAAGCTCCTCTCCCGCCTCTACGACCCTACCGGTGGCCGCATCCTCCTCGATGGCACCGATCTGCGCGACTACAATGTGGACGGCCTGCGCCAGGAGATCGGCGTCATCTTCCAGGACTACATGCGCTATGACATGCTGGCCAATGAGAACATTGGCGTTGGCCGCATCGAGCACCTTGGGGACGAAGCGCGAATCCGCGGTTCAGCCGAGAAAAGTCTAGCCGCCGCCGTCGTCAGCGCACTCCCGGAGAGCTACCGCCAGATGCTCGGCCGCCGCTTCGAAGGTGGCGTCGATCTCTCCACCGGCCAGTGGCAGAAGATCGCCTTAGCCCGCGCCTACATGCGCGACGCTCAGATCCTGATCCTCGACGAACCGACAGCCAGCCTCGACGCCCGTGCCGAGTTTGAGGTCTATCAGCGCTTCGTCGAACTCACCACCGGCAAGATGGCAGTCCTCATCTCCCACCGCTTCTCCACCGTCCGCATGGCCGACCGCATCCTCGTCCTCGAACACGGTCGTATCGTCGAGCAAGGCTCCCACCAGAGTCTGGTCCCCCTAGGCGGCAAGTACGCCGAACTCTTTGAACTGCAAGCCGCCGGCTACCGCTAAGCAGTACTTGATCTCCGACCCTAAGGTATGCGTATGAGGTGGACAGCCTGAAGGCTGTCCACCTAGAGATCACCTTGAGATCTCGACAACCCCGCCACCTAACCCCAAACCTCCGCACCTTTGCTACCGTCATAGTGATTGCCCCGCACTCTCCTGCTTTCTCTTCTCACCGTGTCCTCCGTCTTTTGTCAAACCCAGCCCGGCCCGGACTCCCCGCCGCTCATGCCTTGGCCGGCCAGCGTCACCCTCGGGTCTGGCTCGGTCCCAATTGACCCGAACTTTACCGTTTCCCTGACCGGTGCCGGCGCCTCTGACCCCCGCGTCCAGGCAGTGGCCCTCCGCCTCTTCGACCGCCTTTACCGCCAAACCGGCATCAAAGTTTTGCCACGCCTGACCCCGGCCGGCACTCCCGCCACGCTCACCATCTTGGTAGAGAATAAGGATCACCGCCCGCCCCAAAAGCTGGGTGACGACGAGCGCTACTCCCTCATCGCCGCCGACAACCACATCCGCCTCTCCGCCAACGGCCCGCTCGGCGCGCTACGCGGGGTCGAAACATTCCTTCAACTGATCACCCCCAGCTTCTCGGTCCCGGCCATCAACATCCAGGACAGCCCCCGCTTCCCCTGGCGCGGCCTCTCGCTCGACGTCTCCCGCCACTTCATACCGGTCGACGGTGTCAAGCGCACTATCGACGGCCTGGCCGCTGTCAAAATGAACGTCTTCCATTGGCACCTCTCCGATGACCAGGGCTTCCGCATTGAGAGCAAAAAATTCCCTCGCCTCCAGCAGCTTGGTTCCGACGGCATGTACTACACCCAAGCTCAGGTGGTTGACGTGATCAACTACGCCCGCGCTCGCGGCATCCGCGTCATCCCCGAGTTCGACATCCCCGGCCACGCTACCAGCTGGCTGCCCGGCTACCCCAAACTCGGCACCACCGCCGGACCCTTCGATATCGTCCGCACCCACGGCATTCTCACCGCGCTGCTCGACCCTACCAATGAGTCCACCTACCGCTTCCTGGACACCTTTATCGGCGAAATGACCCGCCTCTTTCCCGACGACTACTTCCATATCGGCGGCGACGAAGTCAATCCCAAAGAATGGAATGAAAGCGCCTCCGTCCAAGCGTTCATGCGCAAGCACAATCTCGCAACCCCGGACGCCCTGCAAAGTTACTTCAACGCCCGTTTGCTGAAAATTGTCACCAAACACGGCAAGCGCATGGAAGGGTGGGACGAGATATTGCAGCCCAACCTACCGAAAACCATCGTCATTCAATCCTGGCGCGGTCAGGAGTCGCTCTGGCAAGCCGCCCGTGAGGGCTTTCAAGGCATCCTGTCTGCCGGCTACTACGTCGACCTGATGTATCCGGCCTCCCAGCACTACGCTGTTGATCCCATGGTTCTCCCGCCCGCTGTCGTTGAGAAACTGACAAAAGCCGGCAAGCCGATACCGGAAGCACTTACACCCGAACAAGCCAAAAACGTCCTGGGAGGCGAAGCCGCCATGTGGGAAGAGCTAGCCACAGACGAAAATCTTGACGCCAAACTCTGGCCCCGCACTGCTGCCATCGCCGAACGCTTCTGGTCCGCGCAATCAGTCACTGACCCGCGCTCCATGTACGACCGCCTTGAGAAGACCAATCACTGGCTCGAATACTTAGGCCTAACCCAGCAATCGAACCTGGTCTTAATGCGCCGCCAACTGCTGAAAGACGACCGCGACCTGTCCACACTAGACCGCTTCGCCGCTGTCCTGGAGCCCGTCAAAGGCTACTCTCGCCACGCTGAGAAGTACGGAACCTACACGCCCCTGAACCGCTTGGTTGACGCTATCCCGCCGGAAAGCAACACCGCCCGCCACTTTCGGGAAGCCGTCGACACCTACCTGACTAACGGCAATCCGGAGGCGATCCGCACGGAGTTAGCCTCGTTCCGAGAATCCGCCCGCAACGTCCGCCCCGTTCTGCACGCAAGCCCGATCCTGACCGAGAACCTCGAAGCCGCCGAAGCTTTAGACACGCTCAGCCGCATTGGTGAAGAGGCCCTGACCTACCGGTCCGCACCAGCCCCAGGAACCTGGAAAGCAGACAGCCAAGCCGCAGTAAAATCCGCTTCCCAACACAAAGGAGACCTCCTAGTCCAAATCGCCCCAGGAGTGCAGAAGCTGGTTGACTCAGTGACAAACAAGTAAAACCATATCGCCGACGATTCCCCCGCGCGACAATGGTGGGGCACTGATGCCAACCGATAAGAGTGTACGCTTGAGCGCCGACATCCCCCAGCTTCTCAGCGAGGAAGTGGAGCGCGTCGCCCGCACCGAGAATACGACGCCTGATGCTCTCGTCGAGGAGGCGCTGGAGAAGATGCTCCGCCAACGCCGACTTCAGCGCCACTACGCCTATGGAGAAGAGCGGGCGCAAACGGCTGGATTGACCGAAACCGATCTTCCCAGGCTGATTGATGAGATCCGGCGAAACGACACTGGACCCGGCCGGTAGTGGTCAAAGTAGTTCCCGATAGCAACGTCTGGATTTCTGCGTTCAATTTTGGGGGAGTGCCACGCCGCATTATTGAACTCGGTGTAAGTGGCGAGGTCCGGCTTGCGACTTCCGACGAGATACTGGCCGAAGTATCTCGAGTCCAAACCGATAAATTCAACTGGTCGCCCGACCGGTCAAAGGAATGGGAAGGCGACATCCTAGCCTTTACCGAAAAAGTGCAGCCCGTCCAGCGTGTAGACGTGATCAGTGCCGACCCGACAGACAACCGGATCCTCGAATGTGCAGTCGCTGCAGAAGCCGATTACATTGTGACCGGCGATAAACACCTTCTCCGGCTCCTTGCCTTTGTAAACACGCAAATAATCACGCCTGCGGATCTGCTGGCCCGGGTGCGGTCTTAATCCGAGAAGTGAGTAGCCAGTACTGACGATCTTTGTTATCTACCCGGTTATATACCCGCGCCCACCTTCTTAATTTCAGTCTTTCCGAGTTAGCTATTGCGCCGTATCAATGAACTTGTCGGGACGCACTCGCAATCAGAGCTGCCGACAACGCAGCGAAGGTCGTCGGAATATCCCGGTGGACGGCCGACCGGGCAAGTTCGCCCAGATGTTGTCGGAGATCCTGGCCTAAACGTGATCGCACGCTCGCTTTGGCGGAAATCGCTTGATGGGGCTCAGCTAATGAAAAAGCCGGTACCAGAAGCCTTATCTGACGCTGGGTGGCAAGTCGAATGACCTCGGCGCAGCTTTGTGATTCCTCTTGCTGCAAGGCATGCTCGAGTACAAAGTTTGACTCGACATATACATTCATCACGCCGAGTTGATTTCGAATTCGGCCTGCTGTAAAGATGAGAGCAATCCGGACTCGTAGAGTGAACGCAACGAGGGATCACGTTCCAGCTGGTCTCCCGACGACCGCGCGAGGTCTGTAAGCCACGTGAGTACAAGCAATTCAAATGCGGCCGGGCTGATCTCAGCGGAGGTCTGCCCGAGCTTTGAAAAGTATGGTCCTAATGCGTTCTGCGCATCTATACTGAACTGCGGCGGGCCATCCGCAGGAGGTAAGTTCCCTTGTCTCCAGCCGTATATACG
>CALMAV010000365.1 GCA_937859895.1 uncultured Bryobacterales bacterium
CGGCTTCGATCCGCGACCTGGACCCGCGCGCACCATATCTGGAAGGCTACCTGTTTCCTTCCACATATCGTGTGACGCACAAGACTACGGCCCGACAGTTATGCCATGCCATGACGGCTGAATTCCGGAAGCGGTGGGCGGCATTGGGCGGAGCAAACCGGCAACGCGATGTACACAAGATTGTGACGCTTGCTTCGTTGGTTGAAAAAGAAACAGCTGTTCCAGCCGAACGCCCCATGGTAACGGCGGTTTTTGCCAATCGCCTCAGTTCAGGAATGCTGCTGCAATGCGACCCAACCACGGTCTATGCCGCGTTGCTTGAGAACCGCTACCGCGGCACCATTCACAAATCCGATCTGGCGAGCGCTAACCCTTACAACACCTACTTGCATGCAGGGCTGCCCCCGGGACCAATTGCCAACCCGGGAGCTACCTCACTGGCTGCTGCGCTTAAACCAGCAGATTCGAGCTTCCTCTACTTTGTGGCAAAGCCCGATGGCTCCGGGGGTCACCATTTTTCGAGTACGTTGAATGAGCATGAGACAGCTGTGGCAGCTCTGCGGAGAGCAGGGAAATAATCCAAGCCCAGTAGGATTCGAAGTTGATTGATATCTCGCAACATTTCGTGCGCCAGCTATCACTTCTTAAATAGCTGGCGGAACAGGAACGGAACTCTCAAAATCCGGGACTCGTTAAGAGTCTGCTTACGGGTTCACGGTCGAGCGGAGCACCTCAGGACCGGAGGGTGTTTTCGCCGTGGGATCATCTTCCGCGGTCACCATGACCTGAAAGTTCTTCCACGGAACCGTGGTCTCGAACTCCGCTTTTAGATTCTTATTAACTTTCAACTGCCCTTCGGCTTCCAGATTGCTGCCGCTTTCTTGAAACCAAACAACGTAGGCGTTCTTAGGAGGTGTCAAGCTTTCAGGCTTTGCCAAGTGCTCCACGGTGATTTTTACTTTACTGTTTCCGTTTTTATCCTTCCCGACTTCGGCCTGCCCCATGGCGGCAGGCACAATAGGAGCAGCCGTGAGCGGGAACTTCTTTGCCCAGGCTAGAGCACAGAACAGTAAACAGGTGGAACCAAGGATAGTGAACTTCTTCATCGAATACCTTCTTCTCCTCCCACCGGGTCGGCCTCTCGCTCCATTCCATTCCGCCATCGAGAGTACCAGGGGCGGGGCCAGAATCGTAATTAGGAGGGCTGCCAGGACGACAATAGCCAGTGGTGTAGACCGACTCCGGTATGCCGTATCGCCCGAGCGACTCCGCTAACAATGGCGACGAGATCCACAATCCGGCAGGAAGCAATCTTTATATCTACTGTAGCGAGTCAGACAGTTCCCAGCTACTAGACAAAATCCGGGTCCCTCTAGTTGCATAGGTTTGCCCAGTAAAACCGCTCGGCATTGCTCGTTCCAAGATGGATCACTGTGCGCCGCGGCTGAGTAGCATCACCTTCACTGTGTGAAAGATGATGTAGAAGTCGAGTGCCGGCGCGACATGCTTAATGTAGTAAAGATCGTACTCGAGCTTGATCATGGCGTCCAGCTGCGTGTCACCATACTTGTGATTGATCTGGGCCCAGCCGGTGATGCCAGGCTTAACGGACAGTCGCTGCCGGTAATAGGGAATTTCGTGGGAAAGAATGTCGACGAACTCCGGGCGCTCGGGGCGTGGTCCGACAATGACCATATCGCCTCTCACGACATTCCAGAATTGAGGCAGCTCATCCAGCCGAGTTTTGCGAAGCCACTTACCCACCGGCGTGATTCGGGGGTCATCCTTAGAAGCCCAAACAGCCCCGGTTCGTGCTTCAGCATCGGCGTACATCGAGCGGAATTTTAAGAGTGTAAACGTCTTGCCATTCAGGCCCACCCGGCGCTGCCGATAGAACATAGGTCCAGGGGAAGAGAGGCGGACAGCAAGCATTGTTGCCAGCATCAACGGCGCACATAAGATAAGGCCAATGATCCCGATAATGATGGAGTAGATCCCTTGAATGGCCAGAGCCTGCGACCGCGGCCCCAGCATGGCCGAAAAGATGAGCTGCGAGGGCTGAATCTTGCGGCTACAAACGCGACGCATGGCAATTTCGTATGTGTCGGCTGCATCCTCAATCACGATGCCGCCAAAGCGAATTTCCAGCAGGTCATGCATGGGCAGCCGATTGCGGCGCTCTGCCATTCCTACAACAATGCGCGTCGGCTTGTACTTCTCGCAGACTGCGCGTACGTCTGTCAGTTTGCCGAGGCAGGGAATCGGGAACTCACACTCCTCGTCCTCGCATAGATAACCCAGAACGGAGTAGCCGAACTCGGGCTTTTGGTGCAGACACTCAATAACTTCGGCCAGGATACTGGAATTGCCCAACAGCAGAACGCGCTCGGAGCGCAGTGCGCCAATAATGTATCGCCAGAAAAAAACACGGTAAACCGGCAGTATGATAACGATGGCCAAGCTGCCCGAAACCATAATCCAGCGGCCCAGGATGAAGTCCGGCTGGAGATAGCCGACAAAGGCCATAAAGAGAAGCGCACTACCTACGGCGAGGCAGATCTGCTGAACCAGGAGCGTGCGGGAGACGATTCGGAGATCGGCGTACAAATCCTGAAAATAGAGCGCCAGAATAATACAGGTGGTAACGGCGATAACTTTCCAGAAAT
>CALMAV010000366.1 GCA_937859895.1 uncultured Bryobacterales bacterium
AACACCGCCCGGTTCTCCACCCGGCCCTCATGCCGCATCTTTACCACCAGCGCATCCAGATACATGATCATGTAGAGCGGTTCCAGCGGACGGCTTTGCCACCCGCGTACCTCGTCCATTACTTCTTCCGTGACCTGGCTGATCAGCGTGGCGCTCACGTCCACGCCGTAGATCTCGCGCAGGTGTGCCTCAATGTCGCGCGTGCTCATGCCGCGCGCATACATCGAGATGATCTTGTCGTCAAAGCCCGTCCACCGCCGCTCGTGTTTGGGCAGGATCTGCGGCTCAAAGCTTCCGTTGCGGTCGCGCGGCACTGCGATCTCGACCGCGCCAAAATCGCCCTGCACCCTTTTGCGGCTGTTTCCGTTGCGGTTGTTGCCGCTGCCGCGACCCTCCGTCTGCCCCTTCTCGTAGCCGAGATGATGCGTCAGCTCGGCATTCATGGCCCGCTCTAGCAGCGCTTTCGTTAGCTGCTTTAGCAGCCCATTCGGGCCCACAATCTCTTCCGTCCTCTTCCCCTTCAGCAGCTCGTCCAGAGCTGCGTTCAATCCACTGTTCTGTTCGTCCATTCCGTTCTCCCTATCCTCCGGGGAACGCTTCTTACACAAAATGTTCTACACCCTCAGCCGAGTTGATCACAAACGGCATCTCCGAGTCCATCAACGATTTCTTTTCCAGCTTGAGCCAGCTACTCGGGTGAACATCCGCCTCGCCTTGAATCAGCTTAAGAACACCCGCGCTAAGCTGTTGACCTATGACTCGCCTCTGGCTTGCTCTCCTTCTTAGTGCTTCCCTTCCCGCCCAAGCCGCTGATCCGGACTGGACCAAATGGAACGCCTATGCTGTGGACCTGCTGCAGCAGTACATTCGCATCCCTACAATCGATCCTCCTGCCGACACCAGAGCTTCGGCCTCCCTTATTCAAAACGAGTTCCAAAAGCAGGGCTTCGCGGTGACCGTCTATCCGTCCGGCCCAAGTGGGCAAACGAACCTGGTTATACGTCTGAAAGGTAAGGGCAACTCCGCAAAGCCGCTGCTGCTGTCAAATCACATGGATGTTGTGCCGGTGGACCGCAAAGCCTGGCATATCGATCCGTTCGGTGCTGATATCAAAGATGGCCTCATCTGGGGCCGAGGTGCCCTGGACATGAAGGGAGTCGGCGTCGAACAGATGGTTGCGTTAATGGCGCTCCATGAAGCCGGCATTGTTCCCTCTCGTGACATCGTCATGCTTTGCACAGCCGACGAAGAGTCTGGGGGCGAGTACGGAATCGACTGGATGATCAAGAATCACCCGTCAGATATCGATGCCGAGTACGTGCTCGACGAAGGTGGCCTTGGCTCACGCGAGGCTCTATCCAGGGACAAACTCGTGTTTGGCGTTGCCGTTGGCGAGAAGCAGCTACTTTGGCTCAAGATGACCGCCCACGGAACGGCAGGACATGGCTCTCAGCCGATTGCCGAAAACGCGAACCTGATCCTCCTCCGCGGATTAGAGAAAGCTTTGCAGTTGCCGCCCCTGTCCAAACCGAATCCGACCGTCGAGGAATTAGTGAGACAGGTAGGACCGCTCGCACAAAATAAGTTCACTTCTGCCATTCAGAGCAACACGGTTTCGTTAACCAGCCTCCGCTCCGGCCTGGGCGATCCTCCTAAGGCCAACGTGATTCCCTCAATTGCTGAAGCGACCCTTGATTGCCGATTGCTGCCTGGCGTCAATGGGGATGAGTTCCTGTCAGAGATCAAGGCTCGTGTGAACGATCCGCGGATACAAGTAACTGAGATCCGACGTTCGGCCGATGCCGGTGCAAGCACAGCCGACACCCCTTTGTTCCGCGACATTCAGAAGTCGCTGGGACAACACTACCCAGGTGCAACAGTTGCTCCGATGCTTGTACCCTATGGCACCGATTCAGTTCAGCTTCGAAAGCGGGGAGTAGTGGCCTATGGCCTAATCCCGATGGTGCTGGATACCGCAACCCTTGCCACAATGCATAGCGATGAGGAACGGATACCTCTTGAATCGTTTCTCAAAGGAATCCAGGTGCTCTACGACGTTCTCAAGAACCAGTAAATTCATAGAGCGATCGTGCGGACCCTGGAACTGAATATTCCACTAACGCTTTGCCGAATCAGGGCGAAGAAACCGGGCACTTTGATCGTCTTCGAACTTAAGTTGAGCAGATTGCGCCGGGCAACTCTGACCGCCAGTACCACATCCGCCACTTCGGTGAAGCTTCCGTTGAACGACTGTGTTGCCTCCGAGCCGCTGATAAAAACCACGCGCGCCCGCTGAGAAGCCGAAAACGCAAGGAGAAACACCGCACCCAAGAGCCCGATAGGTACAGCTGTCCCGCTACCCTCTTTGGAGGAGTTGGCCGCTGCTGCCAGCAGAAACAGGCCGGCAGAAATCACCAGAAGGCCCGGGTGATAGGTCTTG
Source organism: uncultured Bryobacterales bacterium (assembly GCA_937859895.1). Classification (GTDB taxonomy): domain Bacteria; phylum Acidobacteriota; class Terriglobia; order Bryobacterales; family Bryobacteraceae; genus Bog-105. Next base: position 2,441 of record CALMAV010000366.1, read on the forward strand.
ACCACTTTCAACGCGTTAATTGAAAGCAGCGATAACGCAGTATGTGGTTGTCCACTAAACGAGGGCACTACCACGCAGTCTTCAGTGACTATGGTCGACAACTTTGACTGTAAGATCTTTTCGTTACTTAGGCCAGAAAGAACAACATTTTGCATCGGGCAACTGCACTGGAGCAAACTAAAGCTGTGACCTGCCCCCGTTAGTTGGTCCAGTGAGACTTCTGAAGATATCACGTAAGC
>CALMAV010000367.1:0-1693 GCA_937859895.1 uncultured Bryobacterales bacterium
GGAAATGATCGCCGAAGGCGTTGATGATCAAAGGCCACTCAAAGAAAGGCAAGGTTTTCGCGTTACGCCCGTCGAGAAACATCTTCTGTGTCTCTTCGATAGCCTTTTTATGATGCTGTTCCCAAGCCGATTTATTGTTGCCATGGATGAACGTCTTGGTGGCAAATCCTGCCTCTTTGAAAAGCGCATTGGGCGAAAAGTGTTCGTAGTTCTGCTCCGCTAACTTCAGATACCTTCCCGCTGTCGTTGCGTCCCAAGTATCGTTGGAAACATCCCGGGACCGATCCGCCTTATTTCCTTTGTAGTAGGCAGTGCTGCTCTCAATCAGCGACTTCAGTTTTCCTAGTTCTACCGGATCGGCGTTCATCATCTGGTCCACCGATTCGTAAAGATCGGCCATTGCGATGATCTGTCCGTAAGAGAAAGCGATTCCCGGAGGCCGGCCGACGCGCAGCTTGTCTACATATAGATTCCCGCCCGTTAAGACGTGCTCGCCTGTGTCGTAGAACGGACGGCTGTAAGTGCCGGGAAGACTCTGCGGCGCCGAAAGCGGAGCGGTGGCCTGTTGGCGGATGGCGTCGAGATCCTGGATGAAGTCCGCACCGCTGACCTTGCTCGCAGCCGGCGCGATCCCGCTATTCACCCGAGCTTTGCCGCCCTTTAGCTGAGTCGCCGCCTTATCTTCCAGTTCGGAGATGTTATCAAAATCGGAGAAGCGATTGGTCAGCTCTACCGTGCCCAAGTCGTAGGCATTGGCGTACTGCATGCTCTGGGCGATTCTGTCAAAGATTGCATGGCCGTTATTAGGATTGCTAACTAATGCAGAATTGACGCCATTTTGGACTGAGGCGGGCGCTGTTGCAGGCTTAGTCTTCTCTACGGTTTTTCTGCTAGCGGGATCGTACATCGTCTGCCCGCTGAGAATCGATTGCATATCGGCAATGAAATCGTCCTCTGTCGCCTTGGCGAGTGAAGGCTCAGGGGCAATGGGAGATGGCGCCTGAACGGGCACTCCATTCGTCGGCTTGTTCTCGTAGTTGCGCGGCCGCTCGTCGAGCACTGGGGGAGCAAGCACCGACGGAATCGCAGGGCTAGGCTCTGAACGAGGCATATCCACTTTCTTTAGCGGCTCCGCGACATCCACTCGATACTCATCGTCGACGGGAACATCAGGATTCAGTCCCCGACTGATAAGATCAAGTGAATTCCCGTAAGATGTATCTCCGTAAACAAGGTATTCGGAAAAGGTCTCGGGCAACGATTGCTGCGCCGCAAGAGTCTGGTCTTTCTTCCCATTCGTAGGTTGGGGGAGTAACTTACCGTCATCACAACTAAGTGAAAGAGCAACTCGAGTCGTATTGGTGCTTCTGGTGAGCGTGGCCGAACGGCCGTAGTAACTGGCAAAGAGCGTCTCCACCGTTGCTTCAGCCTTCATGGCAGTTCGACTGGACTCGCCGTATCTGCTCTTTACCAACTCTTCAAAGGACTTGGAGAATGTTTTGTTCCGCATCGCTAAACCTTCAGGCTCTTACTTTAATCTTGATCAGGGCAAATGGATCGAAGGTAACAACGACCTCATTTTCCTTGCTAAATTGATGTGCGCCCGTGAGCTGTATCCAAAGTTCTTTATCACTGCTGGACAAAACCTCAGCAAGCTCCTGATTTACAACCGCCACAGGACGGAACGCAGGAT
>CALMAV010000367.1:1703-2027 GCA_937859895.1 uncultured Bryobacterales bacterium
TTTCTCCCTTCATGGATAGATAAGAATCTCCCTCCTTCGTCTGAGAAAGACTGACGGTACCAACTTTCGGGGGATTCTGATCACGCCTGGACTTTTGAATTTGATTCGCAAGCTGTGTATAGTCAACATCGCTATCGGACATCTTCTTCAGGTCAACATTCTTCTGCTCAACCTGCTTCAGATCATCCACCGAGTTCACCCCGAACTTCCGGAGCTGCTTCTTCGTCGCCTTATTCAAGTTGATATCGTCGATTTTGATGTCGCTCTTAGATCCAGGCGGCTTCGATGTTGCCCGGACCTGCTGATCGGTGATCGACCCTAGTT
>CALMAV010000368.1 GCA_937859895.1 uncultured Bryobacterales bacterium
TGACGGCGTTGGTCGTGGAATGAAAGTAGCCAAAGAACAGATCGTTGGCATGGTGGCCGCAGTAGATTGGCTGCTCAGTCAGTCGGAGGAACAGCTAGCGGCTGAGTTCAGGGCCCGGGCTAACCACATTTCGGATCAGCTCAAATTGATCCCAACGCTCCAAGCGACGATTGCAGTCCCATCCTTCGCCAATCACGTGCCTCACCTGCTGCTCCGGTACGATCAGAAGCACGTTAAGATTGCACCGCTGGAAGTCGCCAAGAAGTTGCGAGAGGGCCGTCCCAGTATCGAGCTGAATCCATCCACGGGCAGGCGAGAAGGTTCGGCAGGGCTGATTTCCGATGAGAATACGATCGTGGTGGGCGTTTGGATGCTGGAGCCCGGTGAGGACGCCATCGTGGCACGACGACTTCGTGAAGTGTTGACCGAAGCGATTGGGGCTTAACGGCAGAAGTTTCAGAACTACCGTTCGCGCGTTCGGGTTAGATCCTTCAGCCGTCGGTTCTTGCTCAAGTCATTGATGGTGTTCAGAACTCTCGTCCGTACTCGCGCAGCATTGCCCTACGAGGCGGTTTTGTCATTGGTACAAGCCTTACGGGTTAGCTTTTGAGAACTGCGTATCTGGGTGTTACGCTCTTGCCAAGTATGCGAATGTTCTGGCTTATTCTGTTGAGCGCCGGGCTTGCCGCTGCCCAGGCGACTTGCCCCAAGTGCCTCCTGAATCAAGTAAAGAACGACTTGCCAAAAAATCAGGATTCCTCTGTCGCAGTCGCTCGGCTCAAGACCGCAGTGGCGCAGTTTAGGGCCTCAAGCCAGAATGATCCCGAGCGCGCTGAAGCGCTTGAAATGCTGGGGATGTACCTGCGTTGGGTTCACCATGGAAATTTAGACGATTGGAGAAGCGAGGTTCAGGCCGATGTCAATGAGGCGCTGCGCATTTGCGAGAGACAAGAAAATTCGGACCCCAACCTTCTCGCTCTAGCGCTCGAACTGCAAGCCGATGTACTCGGACGAAGCGAAGCTGGCCTTCCTTTCTGGGTCAGAGCTCAGAAGATTCGAGCGGCTCAAGTCTCGGCTGTGCAGCCTGAGATTTCGATGGCGCCAGGCGGCTCCCATCCAACGCCGAACAGCCAGGCTGTTGTGCCGCCGACCCTGAAAGCGAAGGTGGAGCCGCAATTTCCAGATCTGGCCAGACATGCCGGGCTCGATTGCTCACGCGCTTTGATCAGCATGGTCATTAGTGCAAATGGAGTTCCAGGGCAGTTCCGTCTTTTGAAAGGTTGCGGCTACGGCTTCGATGAAATGGCTGTCGATGCCGTAAGGCGATGGAGGTTCATTCCAGCCTCTCTGAACGGCTCGCCTGTTGCTATCGCTGCCAACTCTGAGGTAAATTCCCGCCTCCTGCCCTATGAGAATGCAGAGCGATCGTTGCCCGCAGAAATGTCAGTCGAAACAAAGAAACAGATTGCTCAGTTAGCCAAAGCCGGCCACGGAGCGTTGACCGTTCGGGATTATCAGGCGGCTGCAAAAGACTTCGAAGAAATCACCAGGCTCGACCCCAAAGATAACTACGCTTGGCACAACCTCGGCCTTGCCTTGCTGGCTCTTAGGCAATTCAACAAGGCGGAAGCGGCTTTTAGAAGTCAGATTGCACTCAATGCGGCAGATGCCTGGGCTTACAACAATCTAGGCCGCGCTCTAGCTGCCGAAGGTCAATTTCCAGCTGCCATTGAGGCTTATCGGAAACAGATCCAGATTGATTCAGGCGATAAGAATGCACATCTGAATCTGGCGAGAGCGCTTGAAACACAAGGGAAGTGGGACGAAGCACTTCCTGAGGCACAGGAGGCGGCTAATCTGACGCCTGCAAACGCGGCGGCCTGGGCTGCACTGGGCACGGCGCAAGCTCATTTAGGGAAGCCGGACGAAGGAAGGCGGAGCTTTGACAGAGCCGTGGATCTGAACGATTCCAGTGCGAACCTGAACCTTGTTGCTTATGCGATGGCCGAAGCAGATTTCGATCTGGAACGAGCATGGCAGCTCGCCTCAGGCGCTCTTGCGGTTGCTTCGGGCCAGGTCTGCAATCCGGACAAGCCCGTTGAGGATCCTTCCTGCGCTTCGAAGTTAACTCATCTGGCCGCGGTTTTGGACACTGCAGGTTGGGTGCTTCTCAAGCAAGGAAGGACAAACGAAGCGCAACCTTTTCTTCTGTCGGCGTACGGCATTGCGCCCCATCCTGCTATGGCCCTTCACCTTGCGTCTCTTTATGCGAAGCAAGGCAAGGTCGATACAGCACTTCGGTTTTTTGGCATCGCCCAGCTTTCTCCTGCACTGGATGCAACTGAGAACAACACGGTGAGAGCTCAACTGGAGAAGTTACTCAACAATGACCTGAACGCACGGCTGGATGCGTTACCTAGGAGCGAGTTGTTATATGGCTATCTTCCTGCACCCAAGGGATGTCCGGCCGCACCCTCAGCAAGATCAGGCAAAGTAGTTGTTCTGGTGAACTCCGACGGTAAGGTTCTGGGGGTCAAACCGGACGAGAGCGACGGGTGGACGCCGGAACAGTCGACTCAAATCCGCAGGTTGCAACTGCCGCCTCTCGCCTGGCCTGGACACGCCGTGAACTCCGTCCGTACAATTGAAGTCCGCGGGCACGCCACCTCGTGCAGTTTTCTTTCCTACGTTGAACCACCCATTCAGGACCTAGTACCTGGTACCCCTTCCGGCAACGGGCAGCCCCTGCCATACCAGATTGCTTCCGGCTTGCTGCGGACGAGAACTCGCTGACAAAGCTTTGAGCCCTACTTTGGAATACGCAAACCGAAATGTAAATTCCTGCCAAACCGAAGTTAACTAGAGTGAATGAATGTATCTAGCAACTAGAACCGGTAGTCCTGCAGCACAATCAGCGCAACCGGAATCCCGACGTGACGCCACGCGATCTCGGCCGCCAAGGCAAACTAATGTACTGATAACCGAAATGAAGGAACGAGCTAGTAAAGAGCAGAGGCAGCCCAGGGAGACCCATTCTGTTCCACCAGTTAGCTTCTGTGCGTTGTTCGGGCGAAGTCGCCCCGAGTCTCCGGGCGAAAATTGAGGAAATGCACGGGCAGAAAATTGAGTCCTAATGTAGGTTCACTAAGAGTTCCGGACTTACCGGTCCGAACTCCATGCCGTCTGCGAACCACTTTCACGCGTGTTGATATTGAGCTTTGATTAAGTTTGAACGACGCGATCAAGCTCTGCGGGAGCATGAGGAACAACTAACTGCAATCAGAACTAACCAAGTAGGTATACGTTCTGTCGGGAAGTCAGCACCGCACTGTTTTGCTCGTTTAAGCAAAAGCAATAATTTGAGGTTGGCTCCCCAGGTAGGATTCGAACCTACAACCCTTCGGTTAACAGCCGAATGCTCTGCCATTGAGCTACTGAGGAGCATCTGACCCTGCTCACGCAAGGTCTTCACCATTTAATCACATGTCCCAAGCGGCTGCGGGGAACATCGCTTTCAGATGCTACGCTGAAAATTCCCATGCAACTTGAGAAGGTGTACGAGCCCCAGCGTCTGGAGCCGCACTGGGTGCAATGGTGGATTGAATCGCACCTTTATCAGGCAGACTCCGCAACTGCCCAACCTGGCAATGTGTTTTCGATGGTGATCCCGCCACCGAATGTGACCGGCTCGCTCCATATCGGGCATATGCTCGACCACACCATCATGGATGTTGCCGCACGTTGGCATCGTATGCAGGGGCAAGCTGTGTTATGGCTCCCTGGGACTGATCATGCCGGCATTGCAACCCAGATGGTTGTAGAGCGGCAAGTAGCTGCTGAAAACCTGACTCGCCAAGGCTTGGGCCGCGCTGAGTTCGAGCGCCGCGTGTGGCAGTGGAAGGAAGAATACGGCGGTCGCATTAACAATCAAATTCGCCGTGAGGGCGCGAGTGTTGATTGGTCCCGTGAACGCTTCACTATGGATGCGGGTCTGTCACGAGCTGTGCGTGAGGCGTTCGTTCGCCTGTGGGAACGCGGACTTATCTATCGTGGCGAGTACATGGTCAACTGGTGCCCGCGCTGCCAGACCGCTATCTCCGACGTTGAAACAACGCACCAAGCTATCGACGGACACCTCTGGCATATCCGTTATCCGCTGGCCGATTCAGACGAGGGCCTAACTATTGCTACGACGCGTCCAGAGACGATGCTGGGCGACACGGGGCTGGCGGTTCACCCGGATGATCCGCGCTACTTGCATCTGCATGGCAAGCTGGTGCGGGTTCCTTTGACGGATCGCCTGGTGCCCGTTATTGCCGACACAATGGCAGACCCAAAGTTCGGCACCGGCGTGGTGAAGCTTACCCCCGCTCACGATACCAACGACTTCGAAGCAGGCAAGCGGCACGGGCTGGCGTCTTTGAAGGTGATTGGTGAGGATGCGCGCATGACGGCCGCAGCTGGACACTATGCTGGCCTCGATCGCTTTGAAGCGCGTAAACGCGTTGTTGCTGCTCTCGAACAATCGGGCGAACTTGTTAAGGCAGAACCGTATGGGGTGAATGTTGCCCGGTGCGACCGCTGCAAGACCATCATTGAGCCGCTGGTTTCCAAGCAGTGGTTTGTCCGTACCAAGCCGCTGGCTGAGAAAGCAATGGAGGCCGTGCGGTCGGGTCGTATTCGCTTTGTTCCGGATGATCGTGAACCAGTCTTCTTTCAATGGATGGAGAACATCCGCGACTGGTGTATCTCGCGCCAGCTTTGGTGGGGTCACCGCATCCCTGCCTGGCACTGCCGTAAGTGCTCCGAGATCACAGTTGCGCGCGAGATACCGCAGACCTGCCCGCACTGCCACTCCACTGAAGTAGAGCAAGATGCTGA
>CALMAV010000369.1 GCA_937859895.1 uncultured Bryobacterales bacterium
GAACAATGCCGTAGGGCAACACACTGAAGTGGCAACTTATGCGAACATTCACTGTTTCAACTTCTCCCAGAAGTTCAACGGCCTGACAAAGATGATCAACGCCCCAGGTCTCGCCGAAGCGGTGAGCTTACCGCAGGTATTGGCAGTAACAAATCCCTCGCGTACAAGTCGTTCCGTAGAGAAGTGCTTCAGCTTAAGCCAGGAAAAGTCCGTTCCACGCGGCTCGCACACAACATAAGCGACATTGACTTCAATGAAGGGCTTGTACTTCACGATAGGATTGATTACACCGAAGCCTCCGCAACCCTCCCAGCCAGCAGCGGTGGTAACTTCGGCATCATTGTCCGTTAGGCGTAGACGAGCAACGCCGTTCTTATCAGTTGGGATTGCCATTGCATCTTTGTGTTCGTTTCCTACCCACACATTTACACAGGTGTTTGCGACAGGATATCCATCCGTCGGTTAATCAGCTTAATTTCAACCGTCTGTGCTGATAAAAGGGTGGTGACTGAGCTAAGAGTCAGCCAAAGTAAAAGACGCATCAATCGAGGAGGAAACCGGCTGTGCACTATCAAGGACTGTCCTTTCTACAAACCCTTTGAACATGCAGTTTGGCCCCGGCACCGGGAACATAAGCCGCATTCCGAGTGAATCATTACAGATCACTGGATGGGTTAATGCAGAGCTGTACCCGTCCAGTTGTGCGAGTATAAGATCGCTCCTGCCGCATGGTGGCGTGATGCGAGCAGGGAAAGCCCGGGAAGGTATCCGGGAGATCGCTTTCTGTAATAAAGCCTTATTACAAATTATCGAAGTAAGCAGCCGGATCCCTTTCTGACACTCGTCACAGCCGACTAAAATTCCATGCTGGTATTGCATCCGGATAGGGACAGAGTCGTAGTTTGGGGGTTTGCCGAAAAGTTAACCTGAATCAGTTGCAATAACGGTGAATTATTCTCTGAAAAGCATCGGTCAGCAAACCCGAACTCTCCTATTCCAAGATGGTTAGCTCATCAGAAAATTCTTACCGAGAGCCTTAGCCTTGCGGGGGAACTACTTTGCACGGCAGAGTATTCCATGCAGCCTCCCCTACAATCTTCCCTTGATATCAAGCGTACGCGCAGAGGGGAAAGCGGAGTGGCTAAGCACAAGCTTCCGCTGGCCGGGGCTGCTGGTTTGCGTGTGGTGCAAGTGAGTGCTCGGCGGTTGCTGTTTGAAGGATCTCAGTATTGCCCTTTGCATCAAGCCGAGTTGCTTCCCAGCTTTCAGCCCCAGGTATTAGTAGGCGCAGCCCAAGAGCTAGAGTCCTTAGCCAGCCAATTGGGCGCGGGTCAGTTTGAATTAACGTGTCTTGACCGGGCAATCTTTGTCGTGACCGCTTGTCGCGACGTTCCATTGAAAGAGGCCACGAGGCTGATTCTGTGGCGGGCGTTCGCCGTCCCCATTTACGAAGTCCTTCTCAGTAGTGACGGAGCGCCTATAGCTACCGAGTGCGACGCTCACGAAGGTTGGCACGTTGCCGAAGGCGTTAGCTTCACCTCCGCGAACGGCGAGCTATGGTTCCAGGTACGCCGGACGCCTCCACAGGGAACCGGCCTTACTGGCGAAATTGCGAATGAGCCATGCCCTTGTGGAGTGGCTGGGAAACGCATCCTGAACGCTGCGATGGATTATCGCGACCCTGTCCGTCATCACCTGGCTCACACCGCCTAGGAATCATCTGGTTCCAGACCCTGCGCGGAGCTTCACCAGCACAACCCCATGGGAAGGAACGTCGGCTGAGAACTCATCAGTCGCAGATTGCTCGGTAGATTGCGCCCCTGTTTGCGCCCATAGATCCCGCACCTGCGTGGGGCCACTGATGCCCAAATCGGCCCAGCGTGCAGTGACTTTCGCCGTCTGTGGACCGCGATTGAATAAGCCGACCGCGTGGCTTCCGTCAGCAAGAGGCCGGGACCAGACCTCCAAATCGCCATCCTTGGATGCCCGGGTTGCCTGCTTGCCCAGACGGTCCTGATCGACCGCAATTACTTCTTTGTTTGTGAGGATGGCAAGAGTAGCCGGCGATACGTTACGGAGATCGTTGCCTGCCAGCAGCGGAGCAGCCAGCAAACTCCACAGACTCATGTGCGTGCGGTACTCGGTATCGGTCATGCCGCCGTTGCCGATCTCAAGCATGTCCGGATCGTTCCAGTGCCCAGGACCGGCATAAACCGCCAGACCCGCCTGCTGGTCGAAGCCGATGTGCGACATAGACTCCCAGTTATCGCTAATGTCGCCCGTTGTACGCCAGCTGTTTCCGCCTACCTTCGCACCCCACTGCGCCCCATCCAGCACGCCATACTGACACAAGCTGAACAAGATAGGACGGCCTGAGTGCAGCAGCGCCTCTCCCATCTTCGCGTAAACAGCCTTCATCGAGTGGTAGTCAAAGACACGGCTTCCGCTGCACCAGTCGTACTTCAAATAGTCAAAGCCCCAAGCGGCGTACCGCTTGGCATCCTGCTCCTCGTGCCCAAAACTACCTTCGTAGTTGGCGCAAGTTATCGGGCCGGGCGAAGAGTAGATGCCAATCTTCAACCCCTTTCCATGTACGTAATCAGCCAGCGCTTTCATGTCCGGAAACTTGCTGTTGGTAGTTGGGTTTCCCGCCGCATCGCGCCCAGCTTCCCAGGTGTCATCGATGTTCACGTACTGGTAACCGGCATCTTTCATCCCATTGCTGACCATGGCATCGGCGGTTTCGCGGACCAGCTGATCAGTCACGCGACCAGCAAACTTATTCCAGCTGTTCCATCCCATAGGCGGCGTTTGCGCTAGACCATTCGCAGGGACAAGAGCAGGGGCAGGGAGCGAGACTTTGAGTGGCGGCGGGGGCAATGGCTTCGGCTCATCGGTCGAGATCCGCTTCATAGTTAACTGCGTCCGGGGCCGCCCGGGGTTGCTCGGTGGCGTCATTAGTAGGTCAGTGCCGGCGCGTGTCCCGCTCCACTCAGCGCGTCGCATCTCTCCGAAGTTGTCAGTCACGATCACGAACGAGAGGCCATCCGGCGTGGCCTTGCCTTCGCTGATCGGGGTCGGCGTGTCGCTCCCACGGGCATAGTATCCGGTCAGAGTCGAACCGCTGTCCTTCAGCCAGAGAGAAGATTCTCTCGTCGTACCGTCCGGATTGTGGACCGTGCTCTTCCATTGGCCAGTCAAGCTGTCGGTCGCAGGCGCCGCTAATGCCAACGCCACCATTGCAGCAGAACTGACGGAAAACAGAGAAAGCAGAGATATCTTCATGGTCGGAAAGATTCTATCTCTTTGTCTGTGGAAGGTTCAAGAGTTGACAGGGTCGGCTGTCGTTAGCAAATTAGTTCTCCGGTGTAATCAGCACGGTACCTGTCCGCTTTTGAAGAGCGGCGGACACGCTGGAGTTTGCAAACAAGCCCGGTGATCACGGCCGCAGAACTGGAGCGGATGGTGAAACTACAACACGTGATATCGAAGGCGATGGCCAAGAAGATCACCTGATTGGAAGCAGCCGAGATCATTGGTGTTTGCGACCGGACAACGCGGGGAATGCGCGAACGGTATCAGGAGTTCGCCTACGACGGGCTGTTCGATCAGCGGCGGCGGAAGCTTAGCATCTTACGCGTACCGATGGAACAAGCCGAGCGTGTACTGGCGCTCTATCGCGAGACCCACTTTGACCTAAACGTGAAGCACTTTCACGAGAAGCTGCGGGAAGAACACGGGATGGAGCTGAGCTACACGTGGGTCAAGCAGGCTTTACAAAGCGCGGGCCTTGTGGCGCGACGTAAGAAGCGTGGATCGCACCAGCGGCGCAGGCCGCGCCGACCCCTGCCGGGCATGCTGCTACACATTGATGGCAGCAAGCATCGCTGGTTTCTGACGATCGCTACTACGATCTGCTGGTGATTCCCGACAATGCCACCAGCGAGATCTATTACGCTCAGCTGGTGGAAGAAGAATCTACGTACGGTGATGGTCGGACTGCGCGAGGTCATCGAGAGCAAAGGCTTGTTCTGCGCCATGTATAGCAATCGCGGCAGCCAATTCTTCATCACTCGAAAGGCCGGCGAGAAGGTCGATCCGCACCAAAAGTTTGCCAAGCCAGCAGAGGCGAAGGGTACCGCTTCCGAAAGTGCGGACGCAAGGACCTGGACCTGGTTTTCTCTGTACAAACCGAGCGGGTCGTAGGCCAGGACAACACTGCCCCCGTGCAGAATCGCTGCCTACAGTTCAATAAGACTCGTTTTCGGAATGTGTCAATCAAACCGGACAGATTCAAAAGCTAACAACAGAGTTGACAGGGTCGGCAGGCGGTCGCGTGTCCGATGCTATCCTCCGGACTAAGGCTGTGCGAATAAATCGGCGGACTGCTCTTTCCCTGACGATTGCTGCTGTTTCGTGCTTCTGCAGTGCGTATGCGCTCGACCGCACTCTCCCCAAACCCTTCCGCGAAGTTCCTGGTATTGAGTACCGTGTCGGGTCCATTCGCTTGCCGCCCGACTACAATCAACCGACCGAGTGGGCCTTCGCTCGCCTGGCTTTTCCGCCCGGTTGGAACAATGGTTACGAGGGCCGTGACAATCCAGAATGGCAAGCCGGCACCTCACTATGGACGCAAGACTTTCCCCGTGCGGATCGCCACTTCTCCCAAGCTGTCCGCCGCCTGACCAGGCTGAATGCACGCCCAGTTGAGCAGGTTGTCAATCTCGACGATGGCCCCGATGTCTATAATTGGCCCTGGCTCTACGCCGTTCAGGTAGGCGAATGGGGCATCACCGATCAACAAGCCCAGCGCTTACGTGACTACCTGCTGCGAGGCGGCTTCTTCATGGCCGACGATGTGCATGGCACCGTCGAGTGGCAGGTCTTTGCCGAGTCTATGAAGCGGGTATTTCCAGACCGCCCGATTGTGGAGATTCCGAACAGCGACCCGCTCTTTCACACGGTATACGATCTGCAAGATCGCTATCAAATCGTCGGCGCCGATCACCTGGGAGAAGGGCACAAAAGCGATGGCTTTGTCGCTCACTGGCGCGGCATCTACGACGATAAAGGCCGCGTAATGGTGGCCATCTCCGAGAATTCAGATATGGGCGACGCCTGGGAGTGGGCCGACGAGCCTGCTTATCCGGAGAAGTACTCCGCGCTGGCAGTGCGCCTCGGGGTTAACTACATTGTCTATGCAATGACGCATTGATGGTCATCAACTCCTTCGGGTTAGTGGAATCGGTTTCAGGATCACTGCAAAGCGGCGCGCGTCTGGCTGATTGCATGCAATAGATCTTGCTTCTGTTTGAGCACACCTCCGAGGTTTGGAATAACGTTAGCGAGATCTTTCGGTGCGGCCTTAATCGCCTGCTCCGCAGATACCCAATTCGACTGGTCGCTCACTGCGGCGATATATATGGTTTTGATGCGATTGAGAGCCGCAGCACCTTGAGGGTTCTGTGCGTAATCACGGCTGAGAAGTTCAAGGTCGCGTTTCATCGCCGAAGACCAATCAAGCCCCTGACTCAGTTCAGCAACCGCCTTTCGCAACCGTGAGTTTTGATCTGCAGTAAGTCGCCCTAGCCGAACAACGTCCGCAATGGCTCTGAGATGATCTTTCAATAGCCTGTTCGCCACAGTTGTAGCGAAGAGTGATCCTCCATTTCCAACATCATGTGAAAATCGCAGGCCAGCTACGAGTGCGTGCACCACTCCTTCGGTGTCGCCGCTATTCAGGAGATGTAAGGTGTAGAGCACGTTCAGCCTTCCCAGTGTGAGGGCTTCCCTTGCATACTCAACCGGCATGTCGGCACCAAGGTCGTAATCTAGACCCCAATCGCATACCCGGAAACGAGTCCCTCTCGACATGATTTTGAGAGCCAGCTGGTTCTTTCTGACTAGATCCTGATATCTCGAATCATCATACGGGGCTGTACCGTCGAGTACGGAATTGAGCTCTTTCGCTTGCTCGGCGCTGACGACAGAGTCCCGTACTTCCGAGAATGCAGCCCAGTATTGGAGTGCGGCATTGCCAGAAGCTGGCATCTGATGGTCAACCGTGATAGCTCCGACGCTTATCACTGACACAAAAAGTATCGAAGCGGTTTTGAGAGCGATCTTCATAAGGTGTTGTTCTCCTCACGTAGCACGGCTATTGCACTTTCTTTTTTTGCGGGAAAGGGGGCATTCTTTGCACGAAAGGCTAAGTCGTCAAGTGCGGTATCGATAGACGAAGCCGCCCCCATCCAACGATTAGCTGAGCCAATCGTCAGGGGCGGTAAGGCGGGCTTGCTGTTTGCGGACACTGGTACGAGTATTCGCTGGTCATCGCCTTGATGTGTCGTGCGGAAGTGCCAGACAACGATTCCCATAATCAGGCTGGCTACGGATACGGCAATGCTGCCCCAAAGTGCAAGGGGTTTAAAAGATCTGGAGCGACGATATCTGGTTTCCGGCATTGCCGTCGCGGCTACCGGCCTGAAGTTCTTCAAGTAGGTTTCGAATTGTTTGTCATCATCTGAATTGAGCACAGGATGACCCCTCCTTCTCCACAATTGAGCGCCGAAGTTTTGTGAGTGCATATCCATATCGCGATGCCGCTGTATTTGCGCTAGTGCCCACGACCTCGGCAATTTCAGCAAACGTTAACTCACCCCAAAGATGAAGGATCATGACCTCGCGTTGATCTTCTGGCAGCGCCTGAAGTGCCAATCGTAAACGTTTCTCTGCCGAGTAATCCCGCTGAGGAGGATCGAACCAGAGAGAATCAGCTTCAAACGTAGCGTCTCGACGTCTCAACTTCGTGTCGTTCAGGACGGCATTGCGTACACACGCGAACAGAAATGCCTTCTGGTCTGAGGCTTTGCATATACTGCCGTTTTCGATCAGTTTCAGAAAGACGTGGTGAACGGCATCTTGTGCCCAGGTTCGATCCCCGGATAGCGCAGAGGCAAATAGCAGCAGCGCCGCTCCGTACTGGTCGTAAAGCCGCCCAATCTCATCCGTGTCGTGATCGCTGGTACCCAATTACGGTCTCAACGTGATGACAATCCACTCCGCTCGATTTGTTTATTGGCCCGGCCACTTTTTTGAGACGACCGCAATTCAGAAAGCCACCTGCCAGCGAGCTACTTGGAACCGGCCTCGCGTTCGTCCTTAGCTGCTTTCTTTACTGGACCCCAGAAAACACTGCAATCGCGAATGTCCTGCTGGTGGGGGAACAGTTCGGCCAGCTTCATTTCCTCAATCCGTTCGTCCTTGCAGCTCTGTACAGTGGCGAAGCGGCCCTGCTTCACTTGCTCGTTAAGTTCCGATTCCGAGACGATATGGTACAGCGCTTCCTGCTTTGGCGGCAGGTCGAGTTTGTGCGAGTAGGAGAATTCCATTCCGGATGGCGGCTTGCTACGCAGCAGAAAGTAGACCTGCTCATCGGCATAGATCAGCCCGCCGGGCGGGGTAACTTCTTTCACTTTGGCTGCGATCTCCTCGTAGTGGCTCCAGCGAGTGGAATCACGACTGTCGAACACCTCTTTGGTGATCGACAGGAGCATCAGCGCGCATACGACTCCTGCTGGCCAAGCCGGTCGCATCGGACCGGCCAGCCGTGAGCCTATCGCGTACAAGCCGATGGCGGCCAGTCCCGCACAGAAGGGAATCGCCACAATAAAGTAGCGCTGAAAGGTAGGATGCGCGGTGGCAATGTAGAGTACCAGTGCGGCGCCGATTGCTCCGCTCAGGTAGAACTCGCCTCGGCTTTGTCGATCCCACGGTTCGGCCCTGCGGAGAAAGAGAAATCCTCCTATGGCTAGTCCGCCCAGCAGCAAGGCGGGGGCAGACTCGAGCCACGCCAGGAGAACATCAACGTCGTGGCTGGTAGCGCCTGCCCATTTCACCCGCCGGAAGATTGCCTGGTACTGCATGACATTGAATAGGGTCTGGGCCGGGCCCTTAGCGAACAGAATCAGTACGGGAATGAAAGGCACGACACAGCCGGCAAGGAAGGCAACACTCTTGGCGCCGCGCTTTCCCGCTACGTTGTAGAAGAACATCCAGCCTAGAAGAACCGGGACCACTGGCGCGGTCAGTAAGGTAGAGGCCGCGGCGGCGCTCCCTAGCAGTCCTGCACCAAGTGCCCATGCCGGCGAGCGCTTCCGCACAGCTAGCACCATCACTCGGAAGGCGGCAACGGTGAGGAACACCCCTATCGCATAGGACTGGCCGATGGGGCCGAACGTCACCAGAACATCGTTGAACCCGATAAGGCTCAAAGTGGCCAGCGCACAGGGGAGCTGCCAGGCGGA
Organism: uncultured Bryobacterales bacterium; assembly: GCA_937859895.1. GTDB lineage: Bacteria > Acidobacteriota > Terriglobia > Bryobacterales > Bryobacteraceae > Bog-105. The sequence goes on from CALMAV010000369.1 coordinate 8,307, forward strand.
AACGGGAAATCTAGTCAGGATGAAGTCTGCCATCAGCCAGATAGCACCCGCTACTTCCAGCGCCGCCGCCACATGCGTCGGCCGCCATCCCTGACCGAAGACGTGCATCCAGAGTGCGTTCCAGTAAGCATTCAGCGGTGTTTGAGGGAAGCAGAAATCGATGTACGGGGTTCTGCCGTTGTCTATCAATTGAGCTGCCACCAGGTGGAAGCCTTCGTCCCACACAAACGCCATGGTCTGCGAATAAAGCAGCAGAGCTCCGGTATAAACGGCCGCCACGAGCGCAAGTGTGAGCCGGGGCGACAGGCGTGGTAAAGCGGAATAATTCACTGAACTACGAAGCTCGGATAAGAACCGCTACGACTTGGCGTACCAGTCGCGCAAGCGAACGTCGATGCCGGTACCACTTAGAAGCTGAGCAAATTTGGCCGGGTCTTGCCCACGGTAGTGATAAGGATAGACCACCTTGGGGTGAAAAGCCCTCACCGCGTCAGCAGCTTCCTCGACGCTCATTGTATAAGGCAGATTCATGCAGACGAAAGCTATATCGATGTTCTTCAACTCTCGCATCTCGGGAGTGCCCTCGGTATCACCAGAGATGTAGAAGCGCTTTCCACCGTAAGTAAGAACGTGGCCATTCCCTCGACCCTTGGGGTGGAACAGCTGTCCGGGAGCAGGGCCGCGCTTTTCGTTGTACATCGGAACAGCTTCTACCGTCCAGTCGTTCCAGTGCGTAGTTTCGCCATTCCCGACGATCTCTGCGCTGGTGATCGTTTTGGCAACCGCGGCCGGCGCAATCACCTTCGTGCCCGGCCCGGAAAGTTCGTTTACCGCACCAGCATCCATATGGTCAGCATGAATGTCTGTAATAAGGATAAGATCGGCCTTCGGCTTGCCCACGAACAGCGCAGCCGGCGACGGATCCACATAGATCGTTTTTCCGCCAGCTGTGAGAGTGAAACTTGCGTGCTGGATTGGGGTCACCGTTACCGGCCCGGCAGCAGTGCTGATTTGGTCAGCCGCGTAGCTGACCCGGCAAAGCTGCGTACTTGCCGGTAAACAAAGGAGTAAGGCCTTTTGCATGTATCAGAATTCTAACTCAGGAGCGCAACAAAACGAATCGAAGCCAAATATGAGTCAAATAAGCTAAGATTGTTGTAGCCTAATTGGCTAAGACTGCATCTGACCGATAGAGAGTTTTAACTATGGACTTCAATCGACTTACCGAAAAATCGCAGGACGCCATTCGCCAGGCTCAATCGCTAGCCTCAGCCAATGGGAACCAGCAGGTCGATGTCGAGCACTTACTGCTCGCACTCTTAGAGCAGGAGGGCGGTCTGGCCCCCTCCATTTTATTGCGTGCGAATGTGCCGCTGGAGACGCTGCACGAGCGGCTAGAGCAGGAGATTGAGAAGCTTCCGAAGGTGAGTGGCGTAAGTGCCCGGCCGGATCAGCTGTACGTCACCGCTCGCCTGAATAAGTTGTTTGCAACGGCCGAAGAGCAGGCCAAGCGCCTGAAGGACGAGTATGTTTCAGTAGAGCACCTGCTGCTGGCTGCTTCGGATGACAACGGTTTCTCCGGCAAGCTGCTGAAAGAGTTTGGGTTATCGCGCGACCAGCTTATGAAGGCGCTGGTGGAGGTGCGTGGCAACCAGCGTGTGACGTCTCAGAACCCGGAGACTACCTACGAAGCACTGCAGAAGTATGGGCGCGACCTGACTGAAGCTGCTGCCCAGGGCAAAGTGGACCCGGTAATTGGGCGCGATGAAGAGATTCGCCGCGTGATCCAGGTGCTGAGCCGCCGCACCAAGAACAATCCGGTGCTGATCGGCGAGCCTGGCGTCGGTAAAACTGCCATTGCGGAAGGTCTAGCTCAGCGCATTGTCCGGGGTGACGTACCGGAAGGCCTGAAAGAGAAGAAAGTCGTCTCGCTCGACATGGGCGCGCTGATTGCCGGCGCCAAGTTCCGGGGCGAATTCGAAGAGCGCCTGAAAGCTGTTTTGAAAGAGGTGCAGTCCTCCGAAGGCCGCATCATTCTCTTTATAGACGAGTTGCACACCGTGGTCGGCGCAGGCAAGGCGGAAGGCGCCATGGATGCTGGCAACCTTCTAAAACCGATGCTGGCTCGGGGCGAACTGCACTGCATTGGCGCGACTACGCTGGATGAGTACCGCAAATACATCGAAAAAGATGCGGCTCTCGAGCGGCGTTTTCAAACCGTGTTGGTAGACCAGCCGAGCATTGAGGACACCATCTCGATTCTGCGTGGCCTTCGTGAGCGCTACGAATTGCATCACGGCGTTCGCATCAAGGATACGGCTCTGGTGGCGGCTGCCGTGCTTTCCAGCCGCTATATTACTGACCGCTTTCTGCCGGACAAAGCCATTGATTTAATGGATGAATCCGCGGCCAAGCTGCGCACTGAAATCGACTCTATGCCAACTGAGCTGGATGAGCTTCTGCGGCGGTCCATGCAGTTGGAGATTGAGCGCGAAGCTCTGAAAAAAGAGACTGATGCCTTGTCTAAGGACCGGCTGGGGCGTCTGGAAAAAGAACTGGCGGAGCTGAAGACTCAGTCAGCTGCGCTGCAGGCCCAATGGCAGGCTGAGAAGGACGCCGTGCAAGCAGTCCGGACGCTGCGCGAACAGATGGATAACATCAAGATCGAGATCGCCCAAGCCGAACGTGCTTACGACCTGAATAAAGCCGCTGAGCTGAAGTATGGCCGTTTGAGCGAACTCGAACGACGATTCAATGCCGAACAGGAGCGAGTTTCCGGCAACGCCGGCACGACTCGGTTGCTCAAAGAAGAGGTAGACGAAGAGGATATCGCTGAAGTTGTCAGCCGCTGGACCGGCGTACCCGTTTCGAAACTTCTGGAAGGCGAGATGAAGAAGTTGCTTGCGCTAGAAGATGAGCTGCACCGTCGCGTTATCGGGCAGGACGAGGCGGTAATGGCAGTCGCCGAAGCAGTGATCCGGGCGCGGTCTGGGCTGAAGGATCCGAACCGGCCGATCGGTAGCTTTCTATTTCTGGGGCCGACCGGCGTGGGTAAGACAGAGCTGGCGCGTGCGCTGGCCGAGTTTTTGTTCGATGATGAGCGAGCCATGATTCGGATCGACATGTCCGAGTACCAGGAGAAGCACTCAGTATCGCGGCTAATTGGCGCGCCTCCCGGCTACGTCGGCTACGATGAGGGCGGTCAGTTGACCGAGGCTGTTCGGCGTCGCCCATACTCGGTGGTGCTTTTTGACGAGATCGAAAAGGCACACCAGGATGTTTTCAATACGCTGCTGCAGCTGCTCGACGATGGCCGTTTGACGGACGGTCAAGGGCGGACGGTAGATTTCAAGAACGTTATTGTCATTTTGACGTCCAATATTGGGAGTCACCGGATTCTCGAGTATCGGGGCACGTTTGCCGGCGAAGAGTATCGCGAGATGAAGGACGCGGTGCTGGAAGAGTTGAAGACCGGATTCCGTCCTGAGTTTCTGAACCGGCTGGATGACATTATTGTTTTCCATGCGCTGGGCGAGGAGCATCTGGCCAAGATCGTTGAAATTCAGCTGGTTGGATTGCGTAAGCGTCTGGCGGAACGGCATATTGAGCTCCAGTTGTCGGAGTCAGCGCTGAGCCGGTTGGTCCGGAACAGCTATGATCCGCACTATGGGGCGCGTCCGCTAAAGCGGGCTATCCAGCGTGAAATTGAGACGCCACTGGCTAAACGGCTAATTGGCGGAGAAATTCGGGACGGGCAGCTTGTCCGTGTCGATACAGAGGGGCAGGGGAGCGGGCTTACCTTTCAGGTGCTTGCCCGCCAACCTAAAGAAGAAGCAGTAGCTGTTCCTGCCTAATAGGAATAGCTGTAAATCGAAAGTCAATTTAAAACGTCCAATACAAGTGAGAGTGGTGGCCCGCCAATGCTGGTCGCCGGAGGAAAGGATTTTTGAAGGACATGGCAAACGTGGTCCAATTTCGCCGCTCGACAGCAGTTTTGACGCTGACGGCGGCTTCTATCGGTGGCGGATTGATTTCGGCTTTGGCAGTCGCCACCCACAATAATGCACCTGTGGCGGTGACGGCCCGGGCCGATAGCAGCCAAAGTGCACAGCGGATAAGCACGCTTTCCAATTC
>CALMAV010000370.1 GCA_937859895.1 uncultured Bryobacterales bacterium
AGATGAAGAGGATGAATACCACGTGGAGGCCGCTCTCAACCGCGCCAATGCTGTACTCAGCTTCCTGCAAGCCCCGTATGAACCTCCGCAGGGGGGCGTTGGATTTCCCGGAGGTGGTGGCGGGGGACGCCGTCGGGGTGGTACTTGGGGCGGTCGAGGCGGAGGTGTTGGCTGGCCCGGTGGTGGAGGCGGCTGGCCCGGCGGAGGCGGAATCGGCTTCCCAGGGCGTGGTGGAATTGGCGGTGGCGACCGCTCCCACACGGCCGGTACAGATACAATCGCGGCCGACACTGGCGGCGATACCATCCCTGTAAGCGACGCTTCAGCTTTGCAGGAGACCTTCGAAAAGCTCCGGCAGCGTTACGCCCTCTACTGCTATTTGCCCGATGGCCAAACGCTCGAAGGGAGGCAATCCATTCGGGTCGCTCTCTCGCCCGAGGCCCAGTTGCTTTACGGTGACGCCCAAGTGCAATCCCGTCGCATTTTCATGAACGGCAACGCCTCCGAGTCCAGCGGCCCCACAACCATCACTCGCGCTCATCCAACTTCGGCCAGTGAACCCGCCACCACCGAGTCGGCACCCGCCACCGCGCAACCACAGCCTCGTGGCCATAGCCGTCCAGTCAACGAAGACTCCGGCGAAAAAGTTAGCACGTTACCCCCGGATAAATAGTGCTTGCCGTGTTACGCAGCTTGGTTTCGTTCCATGGGTGGGCGCCATGTTCTATGAGCCCATATTAGTTGGGCCATTCTCTATACCTGCCCTACCCGCAGCCGATGGCGTAGGTGATCCACAGATCTCCTTCCTGATAGAAGGAGACGATGTCAAAGGTATGCACTTTGGCGACACGCTTTGGTGGAAGATCCGTAAACAGTGTGGAGCACCGGACATTGCATTTTTTTTCGATCAGTGGTGTCATCGCGCAGCTTCCAGGGATGGAACCCACCGGTATTTCAGTTGATTTAACGCCACACTAAGCTGCGGCCGCGGCAGCGCTCTTGGGTACGAAAATCGCGTATCCAATCCACTACGGCGCGTTTCACGACCCTCACTCTACATGGAAGAGCCCAACGCTGTAGAGAGTTTTCTTTCAGCGTGCCGCGGCTAGGAGTTGTAAGGGGACTGTCAAGCCGGGGGGCGAAGTTGCAATTGTCTGATTAGGCGGTCTTACCTTTAATCAGCCGCTTAGATCCATAACGAAGTCACTCACAAACTAAGAGTTTGCACCGGCCCAGAAGTCATCTTGCTACTGCTTTCCTCCAAAGCCTTACTGTAGGAGCGCCGCGGCGATCGATTCCTGCACCGTCGTAGTAGCACGGCCAATCAGGGCACGTAACTCATGCGAGCTGGTGTCGAGCGCGCCTTCCCGTGCCCCTGCGTCCGCATCTGCGATGGCATTCGCCAGACCTTCCGGAAGGCCAAACCCGATCAGAGCTCCGGCATACTCCTGCTGCGACAGATTTTTGTAAATAACGGTTTGATTCGCTTGTCGTGCAGCTTCTGCAGGCAGCTCGGCTAAGGTGTAAGGGTTGTCGCCGCCCAGTTCATAGACTTTGTTCTTATGGCCTTCGCCCGTCAGCACCGCGACGGCTGCTGCGGCATAGTCCGTGCGCGATGCCGTGGCGAACCGGCCATCTTTGGCCGCCCCAAGAAGAACTCCATGCTTAATTGCCGCCGGCAGGAATGCAGTGTGATTCTCCGTGTACCATCCATTGCGCAGAAACGTGAATGGCACGCCAGAAGAGCGAATGTAGGCTTCGGTAGCCTGATGTTCTTTCGCCAACAACAGAGGTGAGGTGTCAGAATTCAAGATGCTGGTATACGCCAGCATCTTTACCCCTGCTGCGCGGGCTGCGTCCGTTACAGCCTTATGCTGCGGTACACGATTGCCTACCTCGCTCGAAGAGATCAGCAACACCTTTTCCGCACCGGCGAACGCACCGGTCAAGCTGTCCGGGCGGGAGTAGTCCGCTTGACGAACCTGCACGCCGCTGGCGGCGAAATCCTGGGCCTTCTTGGGGTCACGCACCGCGGCGATGATCTCCGTTGCGGGTACCTTTTCCAATAGCTGCTCGACCACAAGCCTGCCTAGCTGTCCCGTGGCGCCGGTAATTACAATCATGTTCTTCTCCTTTTAGTGAGGATCGTCCCAACCTTTTAAGCATATCTCCGTAGCTTACTTTATGTAAGTACGTACATCGATGTAAGCTTATAACATGAACGGAACGCAAGCTCCTGCGCGGCGGTCTAGAAAGAAACAAAAGGGCAACATCTATACCGCGGATTGCCCCTCGCGCAGCGTTCTCGACCATGTCACCTCACGTTGGAATTCGCTGATTTTAGTCATGCTTCTGGAGGGAACGCACCGCTTCAGTGAACTCGCGCACCGCATCGGCGGAGTAAGTGAGCGCATGCTCGCGCACTCTCTCCATGCGCTCGAAGCGGATGGATTTGTCCTGCGCGTAGTTCACCCAACCAAACCGCCGAAAGTGGAGTACAGCCTCACCCCGCTCGGTAGCGACCTTGCCACCCACGTTCAGGTACTCACCGCCTGGATAGAGGAGAACGTTTCACGCGTTCTCGACTATCGCAAGGCATCAGCAAAGAAGTGAGGGAGCAGCTGTGCTGGCAAGAACAAGCGCATAGGGGCACTTCGCTAGCGAGTAAGCGGCTGGCGTATCAGCCGCTTACGTTTGCATAGAGACCACTCTTCTCACTACTTTCAGCCCAGGTTCGCGTAGGCCCTTACTGCTCTCTCGGCGGCGCTATGCGCGCTCGCAGGATTGGTACCTGTAATAATCCGGCCAGAGGTGATGGAATAATCATCAAACGCCTGCATGGGGGAACTAAACATCGCGCCAACCTTGCTGACTGCTTCAAGCACAGTTGCAACGTTATCAGACTTTAGCTTGGGCAGGACTTGTAGCACCATTTCCCCTTCAGTCGTAAAGCCCGTCACGGTCTTTCCCTCGATAATCGACTTGCCAGTCTTCCCATCGAGAACACCTGGCAGAAGCACCGGACCGTGACAGACAGCTCCGACGACGCCACCGTGGTTCCAAACATCTTCAGCTGCTGCCTGAAGCCCTCGAGCACTCGGGTAGTCGTAAAGAGCGGCGTGCCCGGCAGAGGCAAAGAACAGGCTGTACTCTCCCTTTTTTAGGTCTGAAGCTTTGATTAACTGGGAACTCAGCTTCACATTAAACGGGTGATTGGCATTATCGAAGACAGCCTTGTCGGCCCCGGCCAAGAACGGCGGCGTGAGAGAGACCTGATCTAAGCCGTACGTGCCGGTCTCACTCGTAAGGTCCACTTCGAATCCCGCTTCCGTCAGCACTTGGAAGGGATGAAGAGCTTCGGTGAAGAAGAGACCTGTGTTGCTGCCGTCGGGGAAAATAGCGCCGTGAAAGCTGCTGATGGATATAAGCGCCTTGCGTGGACGAGTTCTAAACATTTGTGTCTTCCTTTTACTTTTGGTGATGGATTTGCTCTGCTTGGACCTTGGCTCTAGAAAAGCAATGGCTATCTGTATAGCCCTTATTTCACAAACCTGTCCTTTCGCAGTAGACCAGTCTACTATCTACAACGTCAGTCTAGACCAGTCGTCTACTTTGCGCAAGTCGTCGAATTCAGGCAAGGACTTGTTCTGCTGGATTTTAAAAGCGTAGTGACTTGCTGTTTCGGCAACCGGAGTAGCCTAGCGTTCTGGAGCCCGTCTTCGACTCAATCGCAACTGGAATTGATGTTTGGCTCATCTGATCGAAGCGCAGGCGCTCAGCCGACGTGTGCAGCGTCCGGTATTCAAAGCGCTTTACCGGAAAGGATCCGTTCGGTCGCCGCATTGGCATTGCTAAACGCTGTGCGGTCATGAGAGATCTTCCACATGACGCTTGCGCCCATCCAAAGTTGATACAAAGCGTTCGCAGCTGCTACGGGGCTACCAGCAATGGGGATCGAGCCGTCTGATTTGCCTTCTTCAATAACACGTGAAAGGCGAGCAATGATTGCTGCGGTGCCGCTCTTTAGCGCAAGGCGCATCTCTTCTGACATATCAGAGACCTCAGCGCCGAGCTTTACTGCAAGGCACTTACCGATCGGATCCTCATGCTCCTGGTTCGCTCGGAAGAAGGTCCAGTATGCAACCAGACGATCTCGGGCACTGCGGTCTGCGACTAGCAAGAACTCGTCAATTTGTGACAAATCTTTTGCAAAGTAGTTTTCCAGCAGCGCCCTTCCAAACACCTCTTTTGAAGAGAAGTAATAGTAAAAGGACCCTTTAGGAATTCCAGCAGCCGCCAAAATCTCATTAAGACCCACTTGCGAAAAGCCTTTGATTCCCACAATGCGCTGTGCCGTGTCAAGAATGTGCGTTCTGGCTTTTAGATTGCGAGAAGTCGGCTCATTCGCCGCTTCTTGGTTCGGAACCACCCTGAACCTCCCTCCAGTGCCCGGGACCTGTTGCCGCCCGAGTACCTCGTCTGAGCACTTGCAGCGCGGTGCACCAAATGTCAACTCGTCTGCTACGTTTACTCTCTATATTAGACCGCTCAACTGGTACTTGGGGTTGGAAACGCACTGGAACGAAACTTCTTAAAACGGCTTTCCGTCCACTGCCCCTCGCGCAGCGTTCTCGACTATCGCAAGGCATCAGTAAACTAGCACTGGTATCCGCGTAAATCGCTGTTCATCGGCGGCCATTTATTTCCCCGTCACCAACCGTCAGGTGAGACCAACCGCTCTGGCTGATGCTGGCTGTTACCCTGCGAGATGCCTTATCGGATCGACATCGACAGGTCGCCTCCAAACGCGCTTGAGGTACTCATAGACTTGGGAGCCCTCGACGTTGAGCCCGTCAACGAAGGAATTGCTGCCATTCTTCCTGATGGTGTAACGCAAGACACCGTCGCTGCTGCCTTGGGCATGCCCATCCTAACCGTGTCGGCTGCAGTAGGGCGGGATGATGGCTCAATATGGCTGCTGAGTACACGAGCCATTCGTGTCGGCAGTGTTCTGGTTGCCTCACCGGAAGCCGCTCTGCCCACAGCCCTTGTGTTAACCGATTCCGATGCGTTTGGAACTGGACATCATCCAACCACAGCGTTATGTGTCGAGGCAATGGAAGAGATTCTAGCGGTCGAACGTATTGATAGGGTTCTCGATGTCGGCACCGGATCAGGCATTCTTGCATTGACGGCACTGATGATGGGTGTGCCGCAAGCTGTTGGCTTGGATATCGATGTTAATGCATTGAAGGCTGCAGGGGAGAACGCACGCCGGAATAATCTCGCCAACCGGTTGCAGCTCATCCTAGGCGGCCCGGATGTTGTCGGTGGCAATTGGCCATTGATCGTGGCAAACGTTCTCGCCGCTCCTCTCATCGATATGGCGCCGATTCTTGTCCCACGCTTGGGAAAGCGCGGCCACCTCATTCTTTCCGGCATCACGTCCTCCCTCGAGCCCGAAGTACAGCAGGCATACCGGCACTTCGGAGTCCGCTTTATCGGCTCGAACACACGCGCCGGTTGGACCGTCCTCGTCGCTCAAGCACCCTGGTAAAGCAATGCTTGTCTACGGCTTGACGTCCATCTCCGTGTGTAAGTGTGCCATCCACCATCCTTTCTCCTTACTGAACACTGTAGTCGTTAACGTCTTACCCGTCGCGTTTGTTCCGTTGTGTATCGAAGAGTAACTCACTTGGGCAATCACATACCCTGACACGGGGGGAAAGAACATAGCTCCGCGCGGATCCATATCGAAACGAGAACTTAGTCAGACCTTCCAAATATCTGAGCGTCTCCTCCCGTGAATGACGCACCCCTGAATCGATATCGACATAGTTCACCAAAGCTCGGCACTCGCTGTAACCCAGGGAGCGCGCCGTTTGGACCGTCCTCATCGCTCAAGCATCCTGCTGGGGTACCCGCTCGAATCCATGAGATGCGCACGCCTTAGATCACATCACTCCCATGGTGGGACAAGGAGCGTCAGCAAGCTTGATCTGACAACAAGGTATTTGTCACATTCGACCGTTGTGTCCGGCTTCGACAGCGACGTCTTTTGAACGTTTATCGAAACGTCCTTGCGCCTCTCCGATGTCCGCTAGATGATCGACCGTCCAAACGTACAGTGCGGTGAATGGCTCTCGCAGACTGTGGCCTAGTGGCGTTAGTGAATATTCAACAGCGATCGGCGAGACAGGAATCACACGGCGGGTCACAAGGCCATTTCTCTCCAATCGCCTGAGAGTCTGTGTGAGAGCCTTTTGTGTCACGCCGCACAAGCGCCTCTTGATCGCGTTAAATCGCTGCGGTTCGGGACAAAGTAAGGTCAAGATCATAATCGACCACTTATCGGTAATCTGATCCAAAACCGGACGAATCAGCGGTATAGAGGCGAGAATACTATCTTCTTCCAGAGTGACCAAGTTGCCTTCAGTATACTTGCGCGATCCAAAGTGCGTTCTTGACACCTGGTATACAGCGGATACCATGAGGCAGGAGATTCGAAATGGACTTGAAGGGGAAGGTAGCTGTTGTCACAGGTGGAAGTAGCGGAATTGGGCTAGCGGTGGCGCAGCGCATGACCACCGAGGGCGCCTTCGTGTACATCACCGGACGTCGGCAGACCGAGTTAGATAAGGCGGCTGCGAGCATTGGCCAACAAATAGCCACTTTTCAGGGCGACGTAACGATTGCTGCCGATCTTGACCGGTTGTACGCCAGTGTGCAAAGTGAGAAGGGCAGGCTTGACATCCTTGTTATCAGTTCGGGCATGGCTGAATTCGCGAAGTTCGAAGACATCACCGAAGACCACTACGACCGGACATTCGATCTAAATGCTCGAGGAACATTGTTTGCAGCACAAAAGGCACTCGGGTTAATGCCAAGAGGAAGTGCCATGGTTTTAGTCGGCTCGGTCGCGGATTCAATTGGAACGCTTGGTTACGGAACGTACAACGCCAGCAAAGCCGCAATACGATCGTTCGCACGTACTTGGACCCGCGAGCTGGCTAGCAGGGGAATCCGGGTCAACGTAGTGAGTCCCGGACCAACGGAAACGCCCATGACTGAAGCGGCACCGAAGGAAGTGAGGGAGGCGCTCACCAATCTTATCCCTCTTGGACGCATGGGCAGGCCTGAAGAGATCGCTGCCGCTGTCTGCTTTTTAGCGTCTGACGAAAGCAGTTTTATCGCAGGTGCTGAGCTCTGCGTAGACGGAGGAATGACACAGGTTTAGGTCACGTTATTCGGAGATGCTGCCGCGAACCGCTGATCCACGCAGCCGAACAGATAAGGTCCGATTACCGGAATTGGGCCGTCCCCCTCTTACTCCTATTTCACTCAGCCACGCCCTATCAGCTCATACAATCCCCTCTTTACCATCGCGCACTGTCATCTTGCGGAACCAGGAACGTCGCTTGACTCGGAACACCATTGACCGTTGCTCCAGCATGCGCAAACGAGGGTGAATGAGTGAGAAAATCAGCAGGGAAGTTCAGCACGGGCTTGGACGCGCTGTTTAACGCCGCAATCTGCTCCGGCGTAAGCGTTAAGTCAAGCGCCTTCAAGTTCGCTTGGAGCTGCCCAACTGTCCGAGCACCTATGATCGGAGCGCTTACCCCCGGCTGCGCCTTCAGCCACGCCAGCGCCGTCGTTGAAGAGTCACTGTTGCACTCCGCCGCGACTTTCCCTACGGCATCGATGATGTTGTACTGCTTCTCCGTCAACTCTCCCACCCGCGCACCCCGCAACCCCGGCATCTTCGCGCCGTTCGCCCGCGTGTACTTCCCCGTCAAAGCGCCGCTCTTCAATGGTCCCCACGGCAGCACGCCCAGGCCCAGCTCTTCCGCCATCGGCACCAATTCTCCTTCCACCGTCCGCTCCATCAGCGAATACTCAATCTGCAGCGCAATCAGCGGAGTCCACCCGCGAAAGTGAGCCATCACCTGCGCCTGCGCCACCTTCCATGCCGGCGCGTCAGAGAAGCCGATGTACCGCACCTTACCCGCCTTCACCAGGTCGTCCAGCGCACTCATTGTCTCGTCAATTGGCGTAAACCGGTCCCAATTGTGCAGGTAATACAGGTCGATGTAGTCGGTCTGCAGCCGTCGCAGCGACTCCTCGCACTGCGAGACGATGGCCTTCCGTCCAGCCCCGCCCCCGTTCGGATCGCCGGCAAACAAATTCATAAAGAACTTGGTCGCAATTACTGCACGCTCGCGCTTGCCCTTGCCCTGACGAAAGAAATCGCCAATGATCTTTTCCGAATGCCCGCGGGTATAGCCGTTTGCTGTATCGATGAAGTTCCCACCCTGCTCCAGGTAGTACGAAAGTATCGCTTCCGAGTCAGTCACACTCGCTCCATAGCCTCCGCCCAGGTCTTCTCCAAAAGTCATGGCTCCGAGGCAGAAAGGGCTGACGCGAAGACCGGACCGACCAAGCGTCACGTATGAATTCAGTGGCATAAATATTGCTCCTCTCCCGGTTGGAGTACGCCGGCCATGTAGTCGATCCATGCATTGTTAGAATGCCATGTATGCAGCGGGTGCAACTCAGGAATGTCGACCTCAATCTCTTGCTTCCCCTTAAAGCCCTGCTGCATGAGCGGAATGTGACACGGGCGGCTGAGCGCGTCCATCTCAGTCAATCGGCTATGAGCCGTACGCTTGACCGCTTGCGCTCAGAGCTCGGTGACGAACTGCTGGTGCGGGTGGGGCGCAACTACCAGTTGACTCCGCGCGGACTTACGCTTCTCGATGAGCTCGGCCAGATCCTCCCTCGTCTTGTTCGACTTTGGGAAGGCGAACCCTTTTCACCCGCGCAAAGCGAAGCGCACATCCGTCTCGCCATGACCGACTACGCCAGCAGTGTCGTTCTAGCTCCACTTGCGGAGCTTTGTGGGCAGGTTGCTCCTGGAATCACGCTTGAGGTGGTCCCTTGGCATGAACGAGCCCATGAAGAAGATGGAGTCGTCGGAACGCATCTGATCCTTAGTCCATTGGCCGTTCCCTCAACGTTGCGCGCAGAACCTCTCTTCGAGGACGTCTTCCTCTGCGTTCTTGGCCGCAAGCTCAAAGGGCGCAAATCCCCCGTCATGCTGAAGGAGTACCTCAGCTTTCGCCATATCTCCGTGGAGACGAAACCGAACGGGCAGAACCTGATCGATCATTCGCTTATTGGGGCTGGCCTGCAGCGTCGCGTCGCTGTCCACCTGCCCTACTTCCTACCGGCAATCCGAATGCTTGAAACGACAGACCTGGTGTTGACAATGCCCGCCCGGATAGGAGAGCCCATGCTGACCCTCCTCGACTTTCCATGTCTGAAAGCGCCGAAAGAGATCCCGCCGATTCGCTACTCGATGGTCTGGCACCCACGCTTCGATAGCGATCTTCTACACGTCTGGCTCCGGGACACAGTGCGCCAAATATTTCGCACTCCTTCTCGCGAGAAAGCTAATGCGAGGAGTCGTTAGTCTTGGTCGGGGATGTCGCCCCCCCGGGCAGTAGCCGTACGTAGCCGTAACGTTGATCGCCTGTACATCTCGAACGCATATCACTCAGAACGGGAACTTGCAAGGCGTGTAGTGGAGTCTTACTCTCATGCGAGTCTTCCGCGCCGCTTACCTGATCTTTGCAATCCCTCTGATGTATGCATCGGGACCAGCAATCACCCTCGCAGGCAACCTACGGGCGCAGGAAGATCCGTCGTCCTCTTCTTCTCCAGTCACCTTCCAAGCTCGCATCGAGAACAATCAAACAATCTTCCGTATCGGCGAGGTCATCCGCCTGGAACTGTCTTACTCGACGGTTGCCGCAGGCATCGAAATTTCCACGGCGAACTATGACCGTTCCGGCCGGCTCGGCATTGAGTACTTTACTGTCGAGCCATCGACCGGATGGGACGATCCTCTGAAGGCATACTACTCCTCCGGACCGTTCATGGCAGGTGGCCTCTATGGACTTCAACCTCTTTCGGCAAAACCTTACATAGTGGGTAGGGACCTCAATGAATGGGTAAGGTTTACGCAGCCTGGTCGCTACCGCCTGGTGGTGACATCCACCCGGGCGGGCTACTCGCGTCGCAGTCCGGGCCAGTCAAATTCAGTCCTTCGGTCGAACGAACTTTCGATAACGGTGATCCCGGCAACCGCCGAATGGCAAGCGGCAAAGTTGGCTAATGCTATCGGGACATTGGCTAGTCATCGAGGTTCCGTCGATCCTGGCGCAACCGATGGAGAGCGTGAGCGTGCCGTTGCCACAGTCCGCTATCTGGGCACACCCGCCGCTGCTGAACAAATGGCACGACGTCTCAATGATCCGGCCCAGTTTCAGTTCATGCTTGGCCTCATCGCTTCTTCCGCCCACGATGCAGCGGTCGCCGCACTGGAGCACGTCTTGAACGATCCCTTAGCACCAATTAGTTCCACATTGACTCACACTCTGTATCGTCTCTCGTTAAACAGCGCTGATCAGGGCGACCTGAATTCAATGAGTGAGAAGCACGCACGTGTGGTCGATCAGTTGATTGCTGCTCTCGCTTCCAAACGAGACGAGGCCCAAGTAGTCAGCGCGTTTACTGTTGCCCAAGAAGCCGGAACGGCCAATCTGCCAATCTCCAATTCGCAAAAGGCCAGGCTCTCCGCGTATCTGGTGTCGAACTTTGATCTGCTCCCTGTGCCTTCCCAGGCTGAGTTACTCGAGTACAGGTGGAACACTCTCGATCCTCAAGTAATACTTCCTCTTCTACCCAAGGTCGTTGCGCGATATCGGGACGGGCCTGTGCTGAATGAGGTGGAGCTCTGGGACGCGAACAGGGCAAGCGCCGTGGCGCTTAAGCATTGGTGGGAACTCGATCCACTGGCTGCTCGGTCAGCTGTGCTGGCAGAAATCGCAGGCCCTAAACCGCGCTTTGGAGCTGATATTCTCGGCTTGCTTCCGGAAAAGGAGTTGCCCGAAGTCGATCAGGTCCTCGCTGACCACCTTGTTTTAAAAGATGGGCATGACGAAATCGTCGCTTCTCTCATTGCTCGTTATGCGACGTGGCAGATTGAGCCCCAGGTTGCTGCTTTCCTTGACGAACGCATTGGCGATTGGCGTTGCGATACACAGGCGAGCCTGTTTGCCTACATGTTACGCGTGAATACGACAACAGCTGAACCGCTGATTAAACGTGCGCTTGCCGCGCGAAAGCAGACCGGGTGTTACGGCAGCCTTTTGACAGACGTTGCAAAACTCCACAACGATCCACTGTTAGAAAACTTGGCAATACAGAGCCTTGCAGATAACGATCCCGAAATTGTCACCGGTGCTGCCCGTTACCTCGGTGGGTATGGAAGTAGGGCGGCCCAAGCTCTTCTTTGGGCTCGCCTTAAGGCCTGGACCAGTGCCCATCCTCCTCATGCAAAAACGCCCGGTTCGCGGTCGCTGGAAGAGGAGCCTGATGACGACGCGAGAGATGCGCTGATCACGGCAATTGCTACGGGTACAGCCTGGCTTACCGATGAACCCAAGTTGACTCAGCTGCTGACCTATGCCTTGACAGACACCCAACGCAGTCACGTTGAGGGATATCTCAGCGCGTGGCATATGAGTCCTAAACAAATATCGCGGATAGGTGACGCTTTCAATGTTGCGCAGTACAATTTGCAAAGCCTCTCCGCCGCCATCGAAAAAGTTAAAGAGTTCCCGCGTGGAACCACATTCTCCTTTTCGGGAGACCCTACAAGCAAGGCCGACAGAGACGCTCTCGCGATGTTCCAGGATGCAGCGAAATCTGTTGGGGTCAATGTATTCGCCCAGCCTAATTCGACAGAAAGGTTATAGAATATCTATATAGGGAATCTATAGGTATGCCGGAACCCTCGCTCGAACTTCTGAAAGGTACGCTCGACCTGCTTATCCTCCGTACCCTCGATCTACGCCCGATGCACGGTTCTGCCATCGCAGAACGTATCTCTCAGGTCACTCATCGAGCTTTCCACGTAAAGGCTGGCTCTCTTTTCCCGGCGCTTCATCGCCTCGAACAGGAAGGTTGGGTAGAAGGGAAGTGGCAGGAATCTCCTGAAGGCCGTCGCGTCCGCTCATACACGCTCACACGCGCTGGCCGGCGGCAACTGACAGTAGAAAAAAAGACGTGGACTCGAATCGTACAAGCTATGACAGCGCTCCTGGAGTCCGCTTAGCATCATGCGATTTGCCCACAAGGTAAAGCGCCTTCTAAGCAACGCCTTTCAAAGGAACGCGCTCGAATACACACTCGACGCCGAACTACGCGCCTATGTGGATGAGATGACTGATCGTAAGATCCGGCAGGGAGTGCCTCGCGAAGAAGCGCAGCGGCAAGCACTCTTAGAGGTGGGCGGTATCGAGAACGTCAAAGAAGAAGTACGTGACTCGTGGCTGGGACGAGGGATCGAGGCCACGTTTCAGGATATTCGGTTTGCATGCCGCACCCTGCTCCGGTCGCCAGGGTTTACGGTTGTGGTCGTCGCAACCCTTGCACTTGCGATGTCCTCCAATCTTACGATGTTCAGTCTGATGCGCGCGGTGCTGTGGCGTCCGCTGCCTTACCGGGACCCGAACCGGATGGTCGTAATTGAGGTAGACGCACGCAACGTTCTCAACGCAGGCGCCACCAGGCAAGAATTAATCGCTCTCGGAGAGCGCAGCCGCTCGTTCGAAAAAACCTCGACAGTCGATCGCACCGACGCAAGCTTGGAATATGCGGGCGACGTAGAGAACATCGCTGCAGCGAATATTTCTGACGACTTCCTTCCGCTCCTGGGCGTCCGCCTTGCGCTGGGACGTATGCCGCACACGCGCATCGACTCGGGGCGGCAACAGCCGTCTGCGATTCTCATCAGCAACGAACTCTGGCAGCGACGGTTTTTCGCCGATCCCAGCATCATTGGAAAATCTTGCCGCGTCAATGATCTCGATATGGCAATTGTCGGGGTGCTGGCCCCCGGTTTCCATCTCTTCCTACCCCCTGCGATTATTGATTCTGAGCAGATCGATGTGTGGATTCCCTCTCGCCTTGACGTAACCGACCCTCATCGTGGGGTCCCTCTGCTAGCCCGACTAAGGCCTGGAGTGACGCTGGGCCAGGCGAACGCCGATCTGAAAACACTTGCGGCGCAGTTCGAGCGTGACTATCCAGATCTCTATTTCGGCTCGAAGGCGTGGCAAGCTTCGCCATTCGACCTGAGATCCGGTGCGAACGTTCGCTTCACAGCTAGGCCATTGCATGAAGAGATGACGCGCGAGGTCCGGCCGGCACTGTTCCTGCTGTCGGGCGCAGTTGGTTTTGTGTTGTTGATTGCTTGCGTGAATGTAGCCAATCTGATGCTGGCGCGGGGCTCGGCCCGACAGCGCGAATGGGAAATCCGGCGAGCGCTCGGCGCAGGAGGAATTCGAATCATCCGGCAGCAACTGACCGAAAGCCTTGTGCTCGCAACGGCGGCCGCCGCGCTCGGTCTGCTCGGCGCTCGCCTAGCGCTTGGGGCCATCGCGCAACAAACCGCCTGGCACATTCCTCTGCAATCGAGGATCGAAATCGATGCTTACGTTGCGCTCTTTGCGCTGGTATTATCAGCGATCACGAGCGTGCTCTTCGGTCTGCTGCCCGCTTGGCGACAAGCATCGAGCAAGACTGGCCGGGCACTACCAGCGGGCCGCTCGGAAACCGCAGGGTCCGGTGCCAGAAGGCTACAACGGATTCTAGTAGCAACCGAAATCGCGCTCTCGATCGTGCCGTTAGTTTGCGGAGGCTTAATGTTGCGGTCCTTTCTGAATCTGCTCCATTCGCCTCTCGGGTTTGATCCGGCAAACGTCATCACCGCAGGAGTGCCTATTGACTTCAAGCGATATCCAACGATGGAGGGGCGACTGGCGCTTCTGCGCGACGTGATAGATCGCGTAAGCGCAATCCCAGGAGTACAGTCGGTGAGCGCCGCCGACCCGCTTCCTCTTGCTGGCCAAGAGAGGCGTCGCGTGGGACGGCCCGACAGGCCAGACACTCCGCCGATTCTTGCTACCCAGCAATTTACTCTTCCCGGATACCTGAGAGTCATGGGCACGCCTCTAAGGGCGGGCCGCGACTTCACAGCCGAAGATCTGAAAGCGGAACGCGCCGTGGCCATTATCGATGAGGGCTTGGCCAAGCGCCTATGGCCCGAAGGAGCCATTGGAAAGCGAATGGTTGTCTATAGAACTGGCTGGCTGAATGACTTCGAGGTAATTGGTGTCACAAGCGGTGTGCGCGTTACAAGGGTACGCGACGGGAACGTGCCCCACTTCATGATTCCGTACAGCCTCTACCCGCGCGAGATGTCTCTGGTGATCAAGACGCGTGAGGCGCCGGAGAG
This sequence comes from uncultured Bryobacterales bacterium, assembly GCA_937859895.1. Lineage (GTDB taxonomy): Bacteria > Acidobacteriota > Terriglobia > Bryobacterales > Bryobacteraceae > Bog-105. The sequence goes on from CALMAV010000370.1 coordinate 14,366, forward strand.
AATCGCGCCGCGGATAAAAGCTGAAGTCGATGCGGCTCACATTGGACGGAAGCCGCTCGAAGTACGGCCGTTGAGCGACTATGTGTCGGATTCGATCGGCGATACCCGCTTCATCATGTTCGTGCTCGCGATGTTCGCAGGCACGTCCGTGCTGTTGGCGGTCGTGGGGCTCTACGGAACGTTAGCGTACCTAACGGCGCAACGAACACGCGAATTCGGCATCCGCATGGCATTGGGCTCAAGTGTCGGAGCCATCATCGCTATCGTGCTAAAAGAAAGCATCCTGTTATCCGTTGTAGGCACAGCGCTAGGCCTGATGGGGGTTGCAGCCGTTACCGGAGCAATCCGCGAAATGCTTTACGGCGTGCGCCCCTTGGACAGCATGACCTTGCTAGGTGTCATAGCATTAATCGGAGCAGTCGCCCTGGGCGCCGCCAGTGTCCCCGCATGGCGAGCTGCACGCATCGATCCGCAGACATCTTTACGGAGTGAGTAGTTAGTGTTCCCCGAACAGCTGGAGAGGCGTAAACTTGGGTCTGGGCCAATGACCGACCGCATCGAAATAAATCCACTTGTGATGCATGGCAAACCTGTCATTCGAGGCACTCGTGTTCCTGTCGAGGTTTTCCTTCGCAAACTCGGCCAGGGCGCGACACTCGCTGAGTTGATCGATGCCTATCCGCGCCTCACGGCGTTGGACGTCCAAGCCGCATTGTCATGTGCAGCCGATACAATTGCACACGAGGTAATCATTCCAGTTGCAAGCTAGGCGTTTTACCCACGCGCTTTCTTGCGGATGAGTGTTGCGACTTCTCAGCGGTGCGAGCGC
>CALMAV010000371.1:0-218 GCA_937859895.1 uncultured Bryobacterales bacterium
GGTAGCACTTACCTCATGCACGCTAGCGTGCAGCGATTCTGTTGACTGTAATAAGAATTCAAGTCTTTCATCGATCGTCATTTAACGCCAACACCATTATAAGAAAGTGATCTATGGCTCTGGGTCAGAGAGAGCTTGACGGTGCGGTTAAGATAGCTCATCAGCTTCATTAGCGACTGCTAAGACCCCTGTGATCAGCGCCGGTTCTTCTTCTTCAC
>CALMAV010000371.1:228-4452 GCA_937859895.1 uncultured Bryobacterales bacterium
CTTCACAAATAGTGCGCATATCAAGAACAACCTTGCCCGCTTCGATGCGAGCTATTACCGGAACAGCAGCAGAGCGCAGTTTTGCCTCAAAAGTGTTTGGCTTCGCAACGGGCAATTCGACCAGCCAGGTCGGCAAAGTCTGATCGGGCGTCGAACCGCCACCAATTGGCGAAGCGCTCTCCCGTACTTGAGCTTGTAAAGCTGCAAGGTTACCAGCGATTCTCACCGCTCGCTCGTGAAGCACTTCGGTGCTTGCAAAGATCATCTGCAAGGTTGGAATAACGCTCCAGTTTTGCTTCACCAACTCACGAAATGTCGTCTGAAGGGACTCAATAATCAGCTTGTCAACACGAAGCGCGCGGTACATCGGGTTACGGCGAATCTTAGCTAAAAGGTCATGGTCGCCAGCGATGATGCCGCTTTGCGGGCCGCCGAGTAACTTGTCGCAACTGAACGAAAGGATGTTAGCGCCCGCATCAATCGAATCTTTGACAAGCGGCTCATTTACTCCCGCTCTGTGCAGGTCAACTAAGCAACCGCTACCTAGGTCCTCATAAACCGGTATGCCCGTTTCGCGTCCGAGGGCGCAGAGATCTTTTAAATCCGGCTTAGCCGTAAAGCCTGTTATCTGGAAATTCGAAGGGTGCACCCGAAGTATCAGTCTCGTCCTATCGCTGATGGCGCCGCGGTAGTCGTCGAGGCTGGTGCGATTAGTTGTTCCCACTTCGCGCAAGATAGCGCCTGACCGCGCCATGATTTCCGGAATGCGGAAGCCATCGCCGATCTCGATCAGCTCGCCGCGCGACACAATCACTTCGGAGCCGGCGGCGAGCTCATGCAGAACGAGAAACACCGCTGCTGCATTGTTGTTGACGACAATTGCCGGACGGCGTATAAGCCGCTCGAGCAGTGCGCCCGTGTGAGTGTCGCGCTTTCCGCGCTTACCTGTTTGCAAGTCATACTCAAGATTTGAGTAACGTGCAATCGGGTCGAAATGAGAGAGCGGCGCACGACCTAAGTTCGTATGCAGAACAATGCCGGTTGCATTGATGACCTGCTTCAGAGAGGGCTGGAGTAAGAGTGAAAGCCGGGCCCGTACCTCGCTAGTGACGGGTTTGTTAGCGATCTCTTTGCCGGCCAGCAACTGCTCACGCTGCTGAGCTAAAACGCTTCGGATCTCGTCAGCAATCAGGCTGGCAGGTAGGTCGCCTAAGTCAGAGAGATCGCGCAACACACGATCGACAGAAGGCAGATCGCGAAGACTAGCCGTCACGCAATGGCACGCTGCGCAAGTACTTGCTTCAGATACTTGCCCGTGTATGACTCCGGGACGGAGGCGAGCGACTCGGGCGGCCCTACGGCAACAACTCGCCCGCCGGCTTCCCCGCCCTCCGGACCCAGATCAATTACCCAATCAGCGGCGCCGATCAGCTCCAGATTGTGCTCGATAATCAGAATGCTTCCGCCGTTATGGATTAACCGCTCGAACGATTGCAGCAGCTTCGCGATATCGTCATAGTGCAAGCCCGTAGTAGGCTCATCAAACAGGAACAGCGTACCTTCACAACTGGCCTGCGCCAAGTGAGCCGCGAGTTTCACCCGCTGAGCTTCTCCCCCGCTCAGTGTTGTTGCCGACTGCCCTAATCGCAGATAACCCAATCCGACATCAGCCAGCACCTTCAAGCGAGCTGCCACCTTGGGTGCTTCGGCAAAGAATGAAAGCGCTTCCCGAACCGTTAGCCCTAGCACTTCATGAATGTTCAGACCCTTGTATCGGACATCGAGAACAGACTGTTTATACCGCGTTCCCTTGCACTCCTCACAGATCAGCTCAACGTCGGCCAAGAACTGCATCTCGACAGTGACTGTGCCATCGCCCTGGCAGGTTTCGCAACGACCGCCAGGAATATTGAACGAGAAGTGGCCCGCGGTGTAGCCGCGACGCTCCCCGTCCGGCGTACACGCAAATAGCTCGCGAATCAGCTCGAATGCTTTCACATAAGTAACGGGGTTCGAACGCGGCGTACGGCCGATTGGTGACTGATCCACCATCACAACGCCGGTCAACAGCTCGGCTCGCTCCATGCGCTTCAATGGAAGCTTGCGAGCCGGCGAGTCTTCCGTTTCAGGAGCTTTACCGGCCTTACCTGACCCCGCAGCCTTCTTGCTATCCGCATTCACCTGCTGATCAAGCGCACGGTAGATACACTCATGCACGAGACTCGACTTACCCGAACCGGAAACGCCAGTAATGGCAACCATCATGCCGAGCGGAATCTCGACATCGACATTCTTCAGATTGTTTGCGCGTGCGCCGAAGAAACGCACTGTCCGCTTTGGGTTGACCTTGCGCCGATCAAGCGAACGAGTTACGTTCAGCTCGCCTCGCAGGTAACGCCCCGTGAGTGAACCGGGCTCACGGTCCCGCGCCGAAGATGGAACGAGCAACTGCCGGTAGGACCCAGTGAAAGTAACTCGTCCGCCGTTCTCACCCGCGCCCGGACCCATGTCGATTATGTGGTCAGCTTCGGCCATGATCTCCGGGTCGTGCTCCACAACGATAATCGTGTTCCCCAGCTCGCGCAGATTGTGCAAGATCTTCACCAGCCGTGCTGTGTCACGACTGTGCAATCCAATGGAAGGCTCATCAAGAACATAGATTGCTCCCACGAGTCGCGACCCCAGGCAGGTTGCCAACTGGATTCGCTGTGCTTCCCCGCCCGACAAGGTTGCCGATAACCGGTCGAGGGTCAGATACTCGAGCCCGACGTCAATCAGAAACCGGCAGCGTTGCCGAATCTCATCGAGTACTTTGCTGGCTATTTCAGCCTCTTCCGGACTTAGTTCGAGACTGTTGAAAAAGTCTTGGGCTCGAGCAATGTTCATCTTGCTGACAGCGGCAATGTCGCAATCTGCCAAACGAACCCAAAGCGCTTGAGGACGCAGCCGCGCTCCGCGACACGCCGGGCACTCGGTATAAGCACGATAGCGGCTGAGGAACACGCGCACGTGAACCTTATACTTCTTCTTCTCTACTTCCCCGAAGAAGCGCAGCACATGCTTTCGAACGAACTCTCTCTCGTCGGCCCGCAACGCGCTGTACGGAACCTGCAGCCGCACCTTGCCGGCAGACTTTGGGAAGAAGAATTCATCGAAATACCAGGAATACTGCGCCTTCGTCCACGGATCAATTGCACCTTCCTGAATGGACAGCGTGGGATCAGGCACGATGAGGTCGAAGTCGTAATCGACGGTGTTCCCGAACCCTTGGCACGTGGGGCAAGCGCCCATCGGATTGTTGAAGCTGAAGAGCGATGGCTCGGGTTGCGAGGCTTCCTGCCCACAGATCTTGCAGGTAAACCGTTCAGAGAAATGCAGCACAGCCGGATCAGCGACGCCCGCAGCTTCAAAGAAGATCTCGCCAGCTTCGCGATAGCAAACTTCTACCGTGTCGACCAAGCGGCCATGCGAATCGGGACGAACCACCAGCCGATCCGCAAGAATGAACAGTGGCTTGGCAAAGTCGATATCCAGGAGCGACTCGGGAGTGGAAAACTCAAAGGTCTGCCCGCCCTGGAACAGGCGCGTAAATCCTCGCTTCCGCAAATCGAAGAGCCGGTCGCGAAGAACGGCGGCGTCCACCGCGGCACCCGAAGCCTTCACCGGAAACAGTGCGTACCAGCGCGAGCCTTCCTCCTGCGCGAGCATTCGCTCCGCCACCTGATCGACACTATCGCGCTGGATGCGTGTGCCGTCGTTCGGGCAGTAAGTACGACCGGCGCGGGCCCAGAGCAGACGCATGAAGTCGTACAGTTCGGTTGCAGTCGCGACCGTTGAACGCGGATTGCGGGTCTGGTTTTTCTGCTTTATGGCAATAGGCGGGGCGATGCCGAGAATCTCATCGACATCCGGCTTCTCCATGCGCTCCAAAAACTGCCGCGCGTAAGCCGATAAAGATTCCACATACCGGCGCTGGCCCTCTGCGTAAATGGTGTCGAACACCAGAGACGACTTGCCCGAGCCGGAAACGCCCGTTACTACAGTAATCAAATCGTGCGGAATGTCAACGGATACGTTCTTCAGGTTGTGAACGCGCGCTCCATGGATAGCAAGCACCGGCTGAGCCGTAGCAACACCTGAAATGGGGGACTGGTCGAGAGACGATAAGCTGTTGGTATCCGGCATGAGCGCCACAGGGGCAAAAGTCTGAAAGAAGTGTTACTG
>CALMAV010000371.1:4462-6393 GCA_937859895.1 uncultured Bryobacterales bacterium
GTCCCGGGTTGCGACATGCTGTCCAACGCGGAAATTGACAGCTTTCGCCGGGAACTGCTCACCTGGTTTTCGATCCATAAACGGGATTTGCCGTGGCGCCGGACCAAAGACCCGTATGCCATTTGGATTTCTGAAGTAATGCTGCAGCAGACTCGTGTGGCGGCAGCCACTCCCTACTACGAACGCTTCCTTCAGCGCTTCCCTAATTTTATTGCTCTCGCTCAGGCTTCCGAAGGAGACTTGCTGGCCCACTGGGCCGGCTTGGGCTACTATTACCGAGCCCGGAATTTGCAAAAAGCGGCACAGAAGATGGCGGAAGCGGGTGTATTTCCCACGGCTCATCCAACTATTCTGGCGCTGCCCGGCATTGGGGAGTATACAGCCGCCGCCGTTGCGAGTATTGCTTTCGATCAGCCACATGCAGTAGTGGACGGCAATGTCTACCGCGTTCTGAGCCGGGTACTAGCCGACTCAACAAACATTGCCGGAAGCAACGCTCGCAAGCACTTTGCCCCCTTGGCACAGGTACTGCTGGACCCAGTCTCGCCCGGCGACTACAACCAAGCTCTCATGGAGTTAGGCGCGACGGTTTGCCTGCCGAGGAATCCACAGTGCTTGGTCTGCCCAGTGGCGAACCTGTGCCGTGCGCGCCAGACTGGACGGCAGAATGAGTTCCCGGTTAAGACCAAAGGGAAGAAAACAGCAGAAGAGATTCGCGTTCTTTTTTGGGCGGAACGCAACGAGTCACTGCTGCTATGGCAGCGTCCGGCTCATTCACGTCTTATGCCTGGATTTTGGGAGCTACCCGAACGCGAGCAGTTGCCAACCGCAGAGCCAAGCTCCGTCTTGGCCGAGTTCAGTCATGGGATTACGTTCCATAACTACCGCTTTCAGGTGGCAAAAGTAAGCGTGCCGGTAGACCTTGGGCTTTGCAAGTGGCTCAATGAGCGTGAGTTAGCTTCTTTACCCCTGAGTACTATCGCACGTAAGGCAAGAATTCAAGTAGCTCGAAGAAAGGCGGCCGCGGGAACCGGCCAAAGCTTCGCAGCGTCTTCCTAGTAGCGCGGACTTAATTTCGCGGTTACACTCTTTCCTGGAGATTACGCATGCTCATCCGTGGCTTATCGAAGTTTCTGTTGGCAGGGGGATTGATTCTTGCACAAAGCAGTGAGAAGCCTTCCTCATCTCCGGCCGCCTCACCCGGCCAGACCGAATTGAAGCAGCGCGATGAGCCCGAGTCCCCAAGTGTTCACGCGGTGGCTCCCGGCACTCACATTCTGCTCAATATGATCAACAGCGTCAGCACGAAGCAGGCGCAAGTCGGTGATCGTATCTATCTGGAAACGGCTTTCCCGGTCTTGTCCAACGGGAAGATCGTCATTCCGCAAGGCAGTTGGGTAACGGGAACTATTACCGGCGTGGTTCGCCCTGGACGAGTGAAAGGGCGAGGAGGACTCCAAGTTCGCTTCGACTCGCTCACGCTACCGAACGGCGTTTCGCGTGACTTTCGAGCTGATCTGGGCGCCATTGACGCACGGGATAACCAGAGTTTGCAGCGTGAAGGCAGCACTATCAAGGGTGCAGGCGATAAAGGATCTGACGCCGGAACCGTAGTCCGAACTACGACAAACGGCACGGTAATTGGAGCCGGTGTCGGTGAGGCAGCTGGAAATCTTGGTCGCGGTTCGCTGATTGGCGTAGCCGGTGGTGCAGCGGCGGGCTTAGCTACAGTGCTCCTGACTCGCGGCCCGGATGCCACGCTTAGCAAAGGATCGACAGTCGAAATGGTTCTGGACCGTCCGCTTTCGTATAGCGACAGCGACCTGAACTTTCGGGACGCTCCGCCTCATGCGCCGTTAAGCCAAGGCAGCGCACCCGCGCCACAGAACCGAAATCGCCTTCCTTTCGAAGTGAGTCCTTCGGAGTCGCCG
>CALMAV010000371.1:6403-6970 GCA_937859895.1 uncultured Bryobacterales bacterium
GCAGGATGAAGAACAGCCGATTGAGATACCTATCAGGGACACCTTCGACCTGCATAGCTTTGCACCGCGCGACATAGTACCTGCAACCGAGGCCTATCTTGAGGCAGCGCACCAAGTCGGCTTAACAGCCTTGCGCATCATTCACGGACGGGGTATCGGAGTGCAACGCGAGGCAGTTCGTAAAGTGCTTGCCCGTACGCCATTTGTTCAATCATTCGGGGATGCCCCAGCCGAAGCGGGTGGCTGGGGCGCAACGCTGGTTACCTTGGGGAATAAGGCGGACTAATCGGCAGGAACAGCTTCTGCTGGCTCACCCTCGTGTAGAACCGGTTTGCCGTCAGCCGAATAGTAGTAATCGTGATAGTAGGTGTACTTGCTATAGAGTTCGCCGCGGCGAGCACCGTTAACGACGACCCCAAGCACGTTGTTCTCGCACAAGGACTGCAGGGCGCGAGTTACTGATTCAAAAGTCGTAGTACCTATGCGGACCACTAGAATAGTGCCATCGCACATAGTTGACAGCAGATTGCCGTCAGCTGCAAAGAGCAGAGGCGGACTGTCTAGAAT
>CALMAV010000372.1:0-217 GCA_937859895.1 uncultured Bryobacterales bacterium
CGGCCGGTGCACGATCGCCGTTGGTGGCGTATCTGCCTTTTGCCCGACCGTCGCTCGCCCGAGATCAGGCTCCCTGACCTCACCGCGACACTGCATCGGGCCCTCGCCTACATCCGCAAGGAAGGAGGCTGGCTGGTATCTCTGCTCGCCTCTCATCTGGACGAGGCGAGTCTTCATTTAGCCCGCCGCTATGGCTTTGTTAGATCCAAGACCCGGC
>CALMAV010000372.1:227-2540 GCA_937859895.1 uncultured Bryobacterales bacterium
CCCGGCGTCCGTTTTATGTTCTAACCCGGGATGCAGGCGCGGTGCCGGCCGAGCCCCGGGTATTTAGCTATCTGGACACCGATTACGCGTACCGGTTTCCCGACTTTGTCGGTGAGGGCCCAAACCTGACTTAGCGGCTCCGGCTTCTCGCTTTACGATCCAGCGGCAGCGGCGCTGGCAAGTTTTGGCGCATCTGAAAACGCAGCCATCACCTTCTCGTCCGTTTCGCCGTGACTGGTGGGGCAGCCAGCGATCAGCAAGAACTTTTGGTTGCTGTACTGATAGCTGGTGTAGTCCAGAATCTCGCGCGCTTCAAAGGCGGCCCGGATTTCCTGGATGCCGAAGGTTAAATCCTTCGTACATTGAAAGCCGATCCGGGTGCGAATCTTATCGAACGATACCCGATAATTACGCCGATCGGCTGTGGGGGCATTTTCAACCGTAGCCTCGGGAAAGAGCCGGGCAATGGTCATTGCCACATCCGTCAGCGTATGATTGAGCTTGTTATCGCCCAGGTTGAAGATCTCTCCTCCTACCTTGGCCAGCGGAGCATCAAGAGCCATGAGAAAGCCTCGCACCACGTCGCTGACATGGATGAAAGGCCGCCACTGGTCACCATTGAAAATCGTAATCGGGCTGCCAGTCGATGCCTTGGCTGTTAACAGGTTCACCACCAGGTCGAACCGCGGACGGGGCGAGAGTCCGAACACGGTGGCTAACCGAAAAATAGTGGGGCGAAACGTGGCATCGGTCGAGTCGAGCAGCGCCCGCTCGGAATCGATTTTAGTCTGCCCGTAAAGCGAAATGGGCACAGTGGTCGAATGCTCGTTCATCAGCTCTTCTGAGGCGCCGTAGACGCTGCAGCTGGAAGCAAACAGGAACTTTTGAATGCCCTGCCCTTTAGCTACTTCCACCAACATGCGGGTAGCTGCATAGTTGGTTTCGAGTGCTGCTTGCCGGTCCTGTTCGCAAGCCGGGTCGCCCACAATGGCCGCCAGGTGAATAACTGAGTCAACACCACTAACAGCCCGGATCGCGGTCTGCAAATTGCGGCAGTCTCCCACCACCAACTCAAGATTGGGATGCTGGAGAACGTTTCGCAGCGCCCCATCGCCATAGAGGAGGCTGTCGAGCACCCGTACCTTCCGGCCTATACGGAGCAGTTCAGCCACCATCAGCGACCCAATATGGCCGGCGCCTCCCACAACCAGCACCGGACGCTCTACGCCAGGCAGATTCGGTCGCTTGACCCGATTACGGACCGCATTGAGCAGCGCCCATTCGCCGGCCCGGGAGGTAAATAGGAGGACCGCCATCACGACGCAGAAAATCAGCAGGCTTCGCGAGCCGAGGCTGCTGTTGGGCAGCAACGCCAGTGAGACCGAAGTAAACGCAATCAGCCCGGCTGCCAGTCCGCGAATCAGACTCTTGATTCGCCGGCTCAGCGACCAACCAACGTGGTCCTGGTAGACGCCGCTCAGCAAAAACGCCGCAGGAAAGATCAGCGATAAGGGCAGGAATAGATGAAAATATTGATCGATTCCGCTTTTGGCTTCGCCAATCATAACCATCTCGGAACCAGCGTGAGCGTTACGAATCCAGGAAGCAACCAGGGCTGCCAAGAGGCTGGTATGCACCACTAAGAAATCAGCAAAAATGCGGGAGAACAAATGGGACGTAGAAGCTTTTTCAAGTGTTGGAAGCATAGGAATGAAATGCGTAAGCGACGCTCAGATAACTGAGCTGTTAGGTCTCCGGCTTATTGGCCGGAAGCGGTCGGGAACGAGCGCTCAGACACGAACGACTGAATGCGCCAAACGGTATCGATGATGCGGGTGACCGTCGAGTTGGGGAGCAACTCGTAAATCGGTAGGCTGAGAACGTTTCCAGTCACCTCATCGGTGTTGGGCAGCGGGGACAAGTCAAACTGCCGATACAGTGTCTGCTTGTGCAGCGGCGGGTAGAAGTACTTTTTAGTTTCGATGTTTTCAGCCAGTAGAGCCGTCGCCAGCTGGTCACGCGTACAGCCAAACCGGTGCGCATCCACATGAATTGAATAATCTTTATAGGTGTTGCGATCGCCCGGCTCCACTTTCTGGAAGGAAACGCCTGGCAACCCGCGCAGCCCGTCGGTGTACATCCCCGCTACCTGATTGCGGCGCTCCACCTTGCTTTCGACAAGCGGAAGTCCGCGCAGACCGAGGGCTGCATTGAACTCGGGCATTCGGGCATTCATGCCAATGTGAAGCGGATCGTAGGAGCCATCGTCGCCGTAGTTGCGCAACAGCCGAATTGCGCGGGCCAGCGCCGGGT
>CALMAV010000372.1:2550-2886 GCA_937859895.1 uncultured Bryobacterales bacterium
ACACAGGATGCCTACTCCGCTGCCCGCCGCACGCCGCCGATGGCGGCGTTGACCCGCGGCATCACCTGTTCCGCCATCAGCACCTTGCTGCGGCGGGCCAGCGCCGGGTCGGCCGTGGCCACCAAGCCGCCTTCACCTGCCACCAGCAATTTGGTCGGCGAAAGCGAGAACACTTCCGCATCCCCAAACTGGCCGACGTACTGATCGCCATGCTTGCTGCCGAATCCATGTGCGGCATCGAAGATCAACTTCAGGTTGTGCTTGCGAGCGAGCGCAGTCAGACCTTCGACATCCGCCGGATTGCCGTACATGTGAACGGCGAGAATGGCAGAGGTG
>CALMAV010000373.1 GCA_937859895.1 uncultured Bryobacterales bacterium
CTTCTAGATTTTCAGCTCAATCCCGATGAGTCAGAGTTTCTCTCGGCCGCACATAAGTTGTTCTACGACCTGAACTTCTTTAGGTCGGTTGACTGCGGGACAAGCGGTCCTGTAAATATTTACCCATTGATGCTTCCGGCGATTTTTGGCTTTTCTCCGGACTATGCATCCAGCCGGCTGATCGGCGAGATTTTGGATTTCACCAGCGTTTATCTCTTCTACCGGGCGCTAGCGCTCCTTACATCGAGTACTCTAGCCCGGATCGGCGTTCTACCTGCTGCTGCAGCATTTGCAGTCTTTGAGCACCCTGCCCTGATTCACTACAACTCTGAGCAAGTGCCCCTGGTTATTGTCTTCGCGGCATTCTATTTCAGCGTCAAAGTGTTGAGCAACCCTTGCAATTATCGAGCGCCGATGTTCTCGCTTGGCATGCTCACCCCGCTAGCTTTCTTTTCAAAGATGCAGTCGGTACCGAACGTTGTTGCCTGTGCAGCAGTAGCGGCCAGCTATTGTTACGCTACGAAAACCTGCAGATTGCGGCAAAGTGGGACTGTTTATATCGCAGGCACGCTCCCATTCTTGTTCCTGCATGTGGTCATCTGTCTAATCGGAGGAGTTTGGGGTAATTTCATCACCAGTTATATTGTGACTAATCAGCGGTATACGGAACTGGGCAGCCGCCTGTATCAGGATTTACCAGCCTTCCTCTTCTTTCTGATTGGAACAATAGAACTACGCTTTTTTCTGTTCACGTTCTTTGCTCTTGCCGTGATCTATGCGATTACTCGCTTGCGCCGCAACGGCTCGGAGCCGCCCAGCCTGCTCTTGCAGTATCTTGCGATGAGCGTAACCGTTGTTACTCTGTCGCTTGCTTTTCTTTTCTCAAACGTCTCGGGGTTAGGGCTGTATTTCGTACTGCTGGCCCTCTTTGCAGTTCCGTCTTATCTGTTATTGCTTCAAACAACCAATTCGCTCGGCACCGACCGCATACGGTGGCTGGGGCTGCTGGCCTTGGCTTCACTCAGTGCGGCACTATATGCGATTCACAAGCCCCACCGCCTCTTTCCCCATTACCTAATTTTTCTTATCCTACCGGTCTGCATTGCTCTTGCCTTTATGCTGATGAGGGAGTGCGAACCCGCAGTGCAAGGCGGACAACCCGGTCAACGGCGCTTGGAGCTCTCGCAAGGTTCTGCATATCTATTCTCCTTCGTCATTCTATTTATGGTGTTCCCGGCGCAGGTTTGGATTGGCCAAACTGCGCAAAGCTTCAAGAACGTTGTTTCAACCGTTCGCCCGCCTGAAGGTGATTACCTCCGTTCGATCACAAGCCCGGGTTCGCGGATCTTTGTCTGGGGCTGGACCGGAGACACATATTTAGGGTCCGGAAGGGTTTCTGCTACGCGCGATCTTAACCTATTCTATTTTTTCTTAGCAGCTCCAGAGATTGAAAGCTATTACCGGGCGAGGTTTCTCAACGACCTTCGAAAAAACCCAGCGGAAGTTTTTGTGGACGCTATCGGACCAACCTCTTGGTTTATGACAGACCAGAAGCTCTACAATTTCGAACAGTTCCCGGAGATCGCAGCGTTTGTTCATGCCAACTACGTCCATTGGGCAAATGCATTTGGGCAGCGCTATTTCCTGCGGCGTGATCTTGCTGCCCGAAAGCTCGATACGCCTCTGCCCAGAACTTGTACGGCCGGCTCTGTACTTTGCGCCGACCGACCTGCCCTCATTACCACTTCGGACGCAATGGTACGTTCAGCCATTCAGAAGCTGCCAGCGATACAGATGCCTGGACACGCGCTTTTGGAGCTTGAGTTTACCCCGATGGCGCAGCAAGTGGTGAATGGGACAATTTTCAACAATGAAGCCGTACCGGCAAGTACCCGCGGCTTTCGCTTTCAGTCTATTGGAGCGGACCGGTATCGGCTTATTCTTGGCCTAGGGGATCGTTGGGCGTTCTCAAAATCGATTTTGCTGCCACCCTCGCGACGTACGTCGCTCTCCAGCGAGTTCAAGGGTAAGGGCGTCTACCTTCGCGGCAACGGCCTAGCGTTTGACGACATGCATCTGCCATATCCGATGGCCGATACGCCAGGCCCAGTCATATTAGGCTCATGGATCAACGACTATGACCCGTTTACGGGCACGATTCACTTCTTTCAAATGACTGATTTGGACAAAGCCAAATGACTATACCTGATGTAAAGGAGAAAATACGTGGATTATCCGCACGGAGGCGCCTTTTGTGCGCGCTCGTTACGGTTTTAGCCCTCGTTCTCATTTGCGTTGCTTTACACAAGAGAGTGGGCGTGATAGTTGGCTCAGTAAATGGCAAGCTTCAGGTGGTCCACGGCTGCAGCGCGTTCTCGCGAGGGATCTTTCGGGATGAGGATGGTTTTGAACGGGAGGCTAAGCGCATTTTTGAGGTGCAGCGGGACGGTTCGATTGCTATGTTCGACACCTCCATAGGCTCTATCTGGTACCCCGTGAGTGCCTGGACGTGGCCGGCGCTAGTAGAAGCGAGTGCAGCAGATCTGTACAATTTGCGTTCTTTAGTCAGGCTTAGTGATGTTGTGCTCGACGTAGGAGCAAACATGGGTACCGAAACTAGAAATGCCTTATCGGCCGGAGCAAGGTTGGTGGTAGCCATTGAGCCGGACCCGGTAAGCTTGGAGTGTCTGCGGCGCAATCTGTCTTCTGAGATCCGGGAGAACCGCGTGATTGTTGTCCCGCAAGGCGCATGGGACAAAGCAGAGACCATGCCTCTGTACCTAGACGCGGCTAACGCGGGTGGAGCCAGCGTTCTTTTTGCAAATGGAAGGGGCGAAACTTTTGCTTCGCTCAACACAATTGATTGGATGGTCTCAAATCTAAAGCTGCCTAAGGTCGATGTCATCAAAATTCATGTTGAAGGCGCAGAAAGACAGGCCTTACTCGGTGCACGAGAAACCATTCGTCGTTTTCATCCCCGCTTAGCGCTGAGCCTTGAGCACTATCTGAGCGACGCAGACACTCTTCCCCAAACAGCGCGTGCTATCTGGCCTGGTTATCACGTTCAATTAACTCCGTGTGTCAAGACGTTTGCTCGAATCCACCCTGAAGTAGCTTTACTTACTTCTAAGTAACATCGTAGATATTAACAGAAGAGTAGCTTCGGGCTGCTAGCCTATCTCTTCTTCTATGCTTCTCAAGAGATAGGTAAGCGGTCTTTCCATGCTTCGAATGTTCGTGGTTGCAACAGCTATCAGTGCCAAGCCGTTCGGTAGTTTGGCTGTCGAACCCATGCTGCCCAACACAAATTCGACAACGCCGGATCGATCATACCTGCAACCAATCGAAGTCGGTGGACTCTGGGGCTATATAGACGGCTCGGCAAAGGTTGTGATCAAGCCCGTCTTTGAATCCTCCGCACACTTCTCCGAAGACCTCGCACCGGTGAAAGTGGGTGGGCTATTCGGGTATATCTGTCCGTCCGGCACGCTGGCCATTGCGCCGCAATATGATGAAGCTCGCTTTTTCTACAAAGGAATTGCGCCTGTTCGCAAGGGTAATAAGTGAGGAGGCATTGACCACACAGGAAAAGTTGTGATTCCTCTTACCTTCGAAGTTGCTCGCAACTTTCAGGATAGTGTTGCTCGTGTGAAAGCTGATGGCGAGTGGGGTATATCAATCTGAAAGGCGCTTTCATTATCTCGCCGAAGTTTGAAGCGTCCAATGGGTTCAATGAAGGGCTAGCGCCGGTTAAGACGGGAGGACTTTGGGGTTACACTAACAACAGCGGACAAATGGTGATTAAACCCCAATTTGGGTTGGCATATAGCTTCTTTGAATGATTAGCTGACGGAAAATCAGCTGGCAAATGGGGCTACATTGATCGGAATGGATTCTTTGTGCTCAAGGCCTAATTTGACGAGTCCTGCGAATGCAGAACGGGTCAGCGCCAGCCCGTGCAGGTGCTAAGTGGGGTTATATCGGTACAGATGGGCAGTTCAGAATCAAGCCTCTATTCGACGAAGCTAAGCCCTTTGAATCAGGATTGGCTGAGGTTCACGATGGTTCTAGCCAGGGCTACATCGATGAAGGGGGAAACTGTGTTTGCCGGTCTGACCGCCAATCCCAAGGTAAATTCCAGCTTTTCAGGTGCAACCTAAGGCAATAAGATGCGAGCCTAACTAAGTGGCTGCTTTCAGGGAACGTCCGCGAGTAAGCGGCATCGACTTAGATGACCAGACTCGATGCATACATTACCACTCAGTTGAAGATATTCTGGCAATCAAGATGAAGTGCTGCGGTGTCTTCTACGCCTGCAAAGATTGCCATGAGGCCCTGGCAGACCATACCTTACAAGTCTGGCCGTCAAGAGAATGGGATCAGAAAGCTGTGCTTTGCGGCGAGTGCGGAACGGAACTAAGCATCCAGCAGTACCTTAAGTGTGGGAGCAAATGTCCCAGATGTAAGGCGGACTTTAACCCTGGTTGCCGCAAGCACCTGCACTACTATTTCGAACAATTACCAATCGCTAGCGACTATCCAACTACTTAGAAAGGAACATCGTCATCAGTAATGCCCATGCCACTGCCGAACGGATCATCGTCTGCGGTAGATGCCGGGCTGTTATTGCTCCTGCTGCCTGCAGCAGGACCAGTGCGGGAACGGGAAGCTCCACCAAACTCGTTTCCGCCACCTCCGCCATCTCCCTCGCCTCGTCCGCCCAGAAGAATCACTTCGTCCGCGACTACCTCAGTACTGTAGACCTTCTTACCATCTTTGTCGTCGTAACTACGGGTTTGGAGACGGCCCTCCACATAAACCTGCTTACCCTTTGTCAGGTAGTTTGCCAGGTTCTCCTGACGCCAAACCGTTACGTTGGTCCAGTTCGTCTCTTCTTTCCAGTCATTAGTCTGCTGGTCTTTCCAACGGCGCGTCGTAGCCACCGCAAAGCGGGATACAGCTGAACCGGACGGTGTAAACTTCGTCTCCGCGTCACGACCTAGATTGCCGACCAGGATGACTTTGTTGACACTACGGGGCATAATCTCTCGCACTGTAACACAAGGGGGGATCCTCCTACGAACGTGGCCATTCGTAAGCTCCTCCAAGATTTGGTACTAGATCCCAAAAACAGAAATATTGAGCAGTTTTGCGCTCCTACCCATCACGATCTAGGACATAATAATTAGAACCGGCAGCGTAGCTCTCGGGTTATTTCCGATGAACCTTTCCTTTGGGGGGATATGGGATCGCGGTCCAGTCGATGGTATTTGTTTTCCTTTGTGATCTTACGAAGCCTGTTCCGGTCAACTGACCCTTCATCTGTATTGATGGTTCTGAGCTTGGCCGCAGTTTCAATTGCGTCAGCTCCGGCGCAAGTACTTATGAAATCGGAGCAAGCGGGCGAGCCAGTTACGCTGCTGCCATCCGATATGGCAATTCTCGAGGCGGGTGAGACCCGCAAGGATCTACCTTGTTCGGTTACGCAACGGAAGGCCGATCTCGGCTTTGACTTGCGCTTCCACAGTGGTTATGAAGTAGCCGTCCCGCTTCATGAGCTATCGAGTACTGGCGGAGAGCTGCTCAGTATCGTCTTTCGGGCGTACCCACAGGATGATCAGACTCGTGCTGCATACTTTGTCCAGCACTTTCGCGTCCCTGAGATAGAGGATGCAGCCAAAGGCGACGCGACGTTGCAGGGGATCATTGACGTAGGACCTGGCCGGTATCACGTGGACTGGCTGATGCGCGATCGATCTGAGCGCGTCTGCTCTTCCAGTTGGGATGTTGAAGCGGCGCTTCCGCCTAAAGACAAGCCAATGCCGCTCTTTATCGATCCCAATCAAATTAGCGAGGCCGCGCCGGAGCCTTTCTTTAACGATGCAAGCGATAAGCCCCGCCCTGGGGATGGATTGCGAGTGAAGCTGCTGGTCAACTTCGCTCCCCAGAACGCTCAGGCAGCCGCGCTGACACGAACCGACACGGATGCGCTGGTGAGCATTTTGAAAGCAATTGAACGCGATTCCCACGTCCGTCAAGTTTCGCTAGTGGCTTTCAATATGGAAGAGAGCCGCGTTGTTTACCGTCAAGAGCAGGGCGACCGCATTGATTTCCCTGCCCTCGGCAAAGCCTTAGGCGGCATGAAGCTGGGGACCGTGAACATTGCCAAGTTGAATCAAAAGAACAGTGAAACCGATTTTCTTCAGGACCTGATCCAGAAAGAGGTGAGTGACCCTACCCACCCGGATGCTGTTATCTTCGCCGGTCCGAAAGCCATGCTGAATGCCGATGTACCGCAGCAGCAGCTGCGACGCATTGAGGGCGTAGATTGTCCGGTGTTCTACATGAACTACAACTTGAACCCGCAGGCGGTGCCATGGAAGGACTCAATCAGCCATGCGATTAAAGCATTCAAAGGAACTGAATATACGATTGCTCGTCCACGCGATCTTTGGGTCTCCACTACCGAAATGCTCCGCCAGATTACACGCTCGAAACACCAGCACACCGTTGGGGCGGCTCTAGGCGGATCGACCCGAGAGTGACGATCTCGCCTTTTCCGACGTGAGTGAAGTGTCCTCGGGAGCCGGACACATTTGTGGCCTGATTTTAGATTCGCCCACCTGCCGGAGTCGGCCTACTTGCACCAAGCCTTTAGGTTGCCACTGGTGATTCATTGTCGTAGCAGCGAACTTCCGCAGTGGGTCAGGGAGACGATCCACCGGAGAGCTCGGCTGAAGAGCGTAATTCTGTGGAGCAGACTGATAGCCACAATAGGGAAGAATACTATCCGAGAGCTGCAACAGAATTATCGAGTTCGGTCACTACCCTCCATATGTTGTCGATCCTCAACATTCCCGATGTACCCGTCTGCACCTCTCTCTGCATCGGAAAAGGTGGGGATTTGAACTGTTCAGCGTACCGGACTGGCTGCCACAACGGCCAATCTGAGGTAAGCTGAATCAACTAGGTTAGAAATGTCAACCGGCTCTCGCGGGGTTCAGATAGGTGTATTCGCAGTGATACTTTCATTGGGGTTGCCCGGGCAGAGCTTTGGCCAACATCCGGATTGGAACAAGTACCGGAGCAATCTGGCTCCCTATGTAGTGGCCCCGGAGCGCGCTGTGGATCGCATGCTCTCGATGGCGAAACTGAAACCGGGCGAAACGCTTTACGATCTCGGATGCGGCGACGGACGAATCCTGATCGCGGCGGTTCAGCAGTATCGGGTGAAAGCAGTCGGAATCGAGATTTCTGAGCACCTGGCCCGCGAAGCTGCCGAGCGTGTAAAAAAGCAAGGACTACAGAACGACATTAAAGTGGTTCATGGGGATTTCATGCGTCAGGATTTGAGCAGTGCTAACGTGGTCACGTTGTATCTGGAAACAACCGCCAATGACACGCTACGGCCAAATCTGGAACGTTTTCTCCGTCCAAATACGCGGGTTGTTTCTTACGACTACCCAATCCCTGGCTGGAGGGCGATGGAAACCACAGAAGCGACTGGAAGCCATGGCGCCAGCCACACCATTTATCTTTATCAAGTTCCTGAATCCATCAAGAAGCAGTAACCATTGAGTTCGCCCTGTGACGTTGTAGGCATCGGCCTGAACGCAACTGACACACTCATTCTGGTTCCTGAATACCCGGCTTACGCGGGCAAAATCGCATTCGATCGCGAGATACTGAGCCCGGGTGGGCAGGTAGCTACTACCGTGGTTGCCTGCTCCCGACTTGGTTTACAGGCTAAGTATGTGGGCACGATTGGGGACGATGCGCGTGGTCAGATTCAACAGGAGAGCCTGCGTGGGACCGGTGTGGATACCAGCGCCGTTATCATTCGCAGCGGCTGCCCGAACCAGACTGCCTATATACTGATCGACCAGCGCACGGGCGAGCGCACCGTACTCTGGCAACGCGACAAGTGCCTTCGGCTTCGTCCGGAAGAGTTGAGCGCGGATGACATTGTTAACGCACGCCTTCTTCACATCGATGGTTGTGACATTGAGGCAGCAGCTTTTGCAGCCTCGATTGCACGGCAAGCTGGTGTTCTTGTCTCCCTTGATGTCGATACCGTTTACCCTGGATTTGAAGTGGTTTTGCAGAATGTGGATTACCTGGTGGCCGGTAATGGCTGGCCAGAGCGCTGGACCGGAGAGAGCGACCCGTTTGCCGCGCTAAGCAAGCTGAAGAACGAGTTCAGCTTCACCGTGGCTGCTACGACGCTGGGAACCCACGGGGCACTGGCACTGTACGAGGATCGGTGGTTTTACTCACCTGGATTCGAGGTTTCCTGCGTTGATACTACCGGGGCCGGTGATGTTTTTCACGGTGCTTTCTGCTATTGCATGCTGCAGAAGTTCGACATGGTGGAGGCGCTAGAGTTTTCCAACGCAGCTGCCGCTCTCAGTTGTACCGCTATTGGTGCACGCGGCCACATTCCTACGTGCTCGGAAGTAGCTAAGCTTAGGGTTAAGGCGCAAGCAGGCAGCGTGGGACGGCGTGACGCACCTGAAATTTCACAGCGCTGTTCGGCACGGGTCGGAGCCGAAGCTTGATACCGCTACGTGCGCTTCTGCTGCGGCGCTCACCCGCCTCGGTCACGCTGTTGATTATCGCAATTAACACACTGGCGTTTCTCTTCGAAATGTCTTTATCCCCGTACCTTCGGGAAGCCTTCGTTGCTCACTACGCCTTGGTTCCCGATCACTTTGTTCCGGCATCTCTGCTGACCTCCATGTTTCTGCACGGTGGCTGGCTGCACCTGATCGGAAACATGTGGTTTCTATGGGTTTTCGGCTCCCATGTGGAGGATGCAATTGGGTCGGCACGTTTCCTGCTGTTCTACCTGCTAAGCGGCGTGGCGTCGGCCGTAGTGCAGTGGCAAATTACAGCTGGCAGCCCGATCCCTACCGTTGGTGCTAGCGGCGCCATCG
>CALMAV010000374.1:0-1423 GCA_937859895.1 uncultured Bryobacterales bacterium
CCTGTACATGAGTACAGATTCGGTCTGCGGCCACGGCGTCGCGGGTCAGCGTATCTTCGACGAAACTACGCCTGACCGCCCGTACCGCCACTACGGCCGGAGCAAGTGGCTGGCAGAGCAGTACATTTTGGAAAAGACGAAGGCAGGCTTGCTGGACGGAACCATCCTGCGCGGCTTCTGGTTCTTCGGACCATTTGCGCCGGAACGCCAGGAGCGCTTTCTGGCCATGATGCGGAAGAATCGCCAGCTGGTCTTTGGCTCTGGGAAGAACTACCGCAGCATCTCGCATACTGACAACACAGTTAGCGCCTTCCTGGCAGCGGAAAACGCTTCGGCCACGTTCGGCAAGTCTTATTGGATTGGTGACGAGCGAGCGGACTACACGGTTGACGATATCTACCGGCTCCTATGCGATGCCGCCGGCCAGACGTATCGTCCCATCTACATTCCAGCTTTTGTCTGCAGACTTGCGCAGATGGTCGACGCGCTAATGGCACGAGCCGGGCTGCTGCATCCAACGATCCACGCCTTAGGCAAGTTCGATCTCGACATCGCCGGCACCATCGACGCAGCCCGGCGCGACTTCGGATACCAACCAGTGACGTCGCTCCCTGAGTTCGCGGGAGAACTGGCTAAACGTGGAACGCTCCAGCCAATTGCGCAGGGAGCGCAAGTCGGCTAGTTCCTATCCCCAGGACTGCTGGGACCGCCTACTCCGTTGTTCAGTGATCTATCTTCTCCGATGCTGAGTTGAGGTGGACCCTGATGGCTCGAAAAAGCTGGTCGAATTTCTTCTTACTAGTAGCAGCAATGAATATAGCTCTGGCCGTTGTACCGGATAATCACTGGCGGTCCGTTGACCTACTCGCTATCCCACTCTGCCTCACGGGCGGCGTGCTGGCGCGCCGAACCATGCTCTAGTCTTTGCGGCTCTGATCCATGCGGATTCTGCTATTGAATGGGCGCGGACCTGGGTGACACTTTGGTCCCGGGACACGGGTAGCAATCTGCTACTGAGTCGATGTCTGCCAATTAAGCACGTTCCTCAAGTACGCAGACGTTGGTCCCTGATCCCCCGGAAAGCGCAACGCGTATTCGAAGGACGTACACTCCACCACTTCGCCTGGATACTCATAATGTCCTGGGATCCTTGCACGAACCGCGAGATCGGCGCCTCGCTCCACCAACAACTGCACAAGCGGAAGACCAGCGTCATCTGGCTGGGTTGCGGCGTGAAAGATAGGTGTTTGCCCACCAATTCCAGCGTCGTCCACCATCGCCCTTGCATTGACGTCAGCCCCGCGATCCAGCAAGAGCCGGGCCGCATGTAGGCTTTGGAACTCGGCGGCTACGTGGAGCAGCGTTCCGCCTCGCAAGGTAAGGGTACGTGCTGCTGTCGTACCGAAATCAAGACTGGGAAATC
>CALMAV010000374.1:1433-1706 GCA_937859895.1 uncultured Bryobacterales bacterium
CGGGCTTTGCATCCAGCAGTTCGGCCAATTCAGTTATGCGTCCGCGAACCACCGCCAGTACCGCGCGGTCTGCATGCTTAGACTTTCCACCCGCCCGAAGTAGGATCTCTATGCAAGCACTGAGCGCTTCAGGATCGCGGACATAGGAGCCTAACAAATAGTCAAGAGCCGTACCTGGGTGCGGAATTCCGCGCGCCTTCCATGCCTCCTCGCTCCCACAATTCGGGTCCGCGCCATGCTCCAGCAGCCAGCTTAAGGTGCCTGGGCTGAGCG
>CALMAV010000374.1:1716-2666 GCA_937859895.1 uncultured Bryobacterales bacterium
AAACAGGATAGGGTAGTTGCCGTGCCAAGCTGCATTGACGTCCGCGCCGTAAGCGACCAGCAATTCCATCATCGGTATTCGCTCGCTAGAGAGTGCAGCGCGCATCAGCGGAGCATCACCTCCCTGATGAACATCCGACCCAGCCCCGATCATCCACTTTGCCATGGACAAGCGGGTCTCGTTGGGCGGCACGCGCGGCACTCTACACTCGGCAACCGAGGTGAGAGGCCCATCCTTGGCATAGCCTATTGGAGCTTTGTGCAAGGCTCGATTCCGCGACATCATGTATTGAACTAGGGACAGATCGTTCCGGTCGATCGCATCCTTAAGCTGTCCTGCTGCCTGGAGCGAATCCACGTGCGCCTTCAATTTAGGCCAGCTCGGGAATCCGTAGTCACGTGCGATCTTCAGCTGTGCATCAGCAAGCGAACGGGCGTTGCCCGCCTTCAACAGATCCTTGGCCTGGTCCTTCAGATGACGGAGATTTGGTTGATCAGGAAGGGTGCGCGTAGCACCAGGAGATTGGTTCGACAATGCGAACTCCTTTCATCGAAGTGCCCGCCGTCCGCGATTCGGGCTGAAAGAAGTTTCGCGAAGTTAGATCGACTTACAGGTGGGCTTCTACCCTTTCCGCGGACCGGATGCGTCCCTCACGCCGTTACTAGCCTACTACGGCCAGGAGGTCTACCAGCTTAAGCCCCTAGTCCATACATTGGTGCCCTACCTCATCGCAGGAAGACGATTGCGAAACGCTTGAACACTTTCTGGGAGCACCGAAGTTTTGCTCTGCGGCGAGTGCGGCGCGGGCAATGACCCGTTGCTGGGTTGGGGCAGCTTATGCCAAACACTCAGGGTTACTGAGATCGAAGGTGAGCACGAACAGATAACAGCAGAGCCATTTGCTAGTTACCTGGGATTGACCGTACGCAACTAATTGGACAGCGTTGAAT
>CALMAV010000374.1:2676-3359 GCA_937859895.1 uncultured Bryobacterales bacterium
GTTGAATCCAGTTCGGTGTCTGCGCTGACCAGCCTGGGAGCACTCCGTGTCAGCGTTGACAATGCTTTCGAGAAACACTTTGTGGAGTATCACTCAAAATGACTCGACAACTTACAGAACAAGAGCAAACAGCCTTAGAGTTGATTCCAATTAACACTCTGAATAGCTATTTTGGTTATCGTCGAGCCACTGACGTTCCTCGCTCTACCCCGAAAGACTTGCAATCATACGGACAGTGTTGAGGGTTGCATCTCGTGCGACCGAGCCGTACTTGTTGCCGGCAAAGCACGTCACAATCTGGCCGCACAATTCGGTCACGATAAGGCAAGCATGACAATGCCTTACAGCTCTTGGCGCACTCCTACAAACCTGGGGAGACAGACTTTACCGGCGATGTCATAAAGTTCAAGACAGACCGTGGCACGGCAGCAAAGCTGGTTAGATTGTACGACAATTATTTACACGGGCTGGACGGAATGCTATGAGCTTAGACACTACCCTACTCTCTGCGATCGTGACAGCGGTTGCCACCTCTGCCAGCACAGCCGCTGTTGCTATTGTTGTTATCTTGCAGAACAATAAGCGCTTTGACTCGATAGAAATGCGAGTTGACTTGCAAGACAAGCGCTTTGACCGGATCGACTTACGGCTTGATAAGTTGGATACCACTCTGGAGATCCTAA
>CALMAV010000374.1:3369-7154 GCA_937859895.1 uncultured Bryobacterales bacterium
CCTAAACGGCACCTTGAGAGAGCTAGATAAGCGCCTCTCGATTATTGAGGATCGAATCTTTAATCATCCATAGGTTCTGCACGACAATCAACTAAATGGATCTCTTTGAGATCCTCACCCCTTCACCAGATTGGCGCTTGCTTACCTGGAGCGCAAAGGTGGATCTCGCTGCAGTTAAGCAAGGTTCACTTCACCAGATAGTTGCCATAACCAATGATCACGGTTGACGCAATCAGTGTCACGAGTCCAGTCGCGAGCAGCCAGAGCGCACGGGAACCGGCTCCCCTCCACTCGTGTAGACCAATGCCCCACAGCGTACTGAAGATAACGATGCTGGCCATGTGAATCGTCCAGCTGGAAAAGTGGTACCGGCCCATCTGCGTTTCGCCCATTGTGTAGAAGAAGAACTGCATGTACCAGGTCACTCCGGCAAGGGCACATAACAGGTAATTCCTAAGGAGCGGAACGGAGGCCGATGCTTGCGTTGATTGAAGATACTCGCCGCCAGACCGGTTCCGAATGTTAAGGCTGACGGTCCAAAGGAAATTTGTGGTGAACCCGCCTAATAAAACAATCACCAGAACAGGCAGCCCCTGCCAGAGAGATGGCGTTCCATGCTGGACAGTCAGCGCGCGAATCGGGTCGCCGGAAGCAAGGCCATAGGCAAAGCACGCGCTCATAACGCCAGAGAGTGTAGCGACGGCAAAGCCTCGCCTCAAGTTGAACTCTTTGATGGAAGCAGCCTGCAACTGAGCCGGTATCGTTTGCTCTTTCACAACACCCGCATAGCCGGCGATAGCAATGCCAAGCAGGCAAACGGCGATGCCGACTAAAACCACGCGTCCGGAGTGAGTTCCGACAACTTGGGAGGCAAAAGTGCCATTGAAGATAGGAGGCATTAGCGTCCCAAAGGCGGCACACAATCCCATGACAATGGCCATGCCGAGCGAGAGCCCAAGATATCGCATGGTCAAGCCAAACGTAAGCCCGCCGATGCCCCAAAGCAATCCAAACAGAAAGCACCAGAAGAGGTTTGTGCCAGGTGTCGCGGCCAAAACAGCCAGCAGATCATTGGTCAACAACGACGCGAGCAACCAGGGCGCAATTAACCAGCTGAACACCCCGCCAACCAGCCAATAGGTCTCCCACGACCAGCGCTTCACTCCGCGGTAGGGAACGTAGAAGCTGCCCGATGCGAGCCCGCCCAACCAGTGAAAGAATACGCCAAGCGCAGGGTTTGGAATCATGCTTGTTAACGCAGAAATGCTTCGTGCAATCCGCCATCGACAGGAATTACATGGCCGGTGGTTTTAGCGCTCGCTTCACTGGCGAGCCAGACGATTGCATTCGCACAATCAGACGGCAGGATGGGCTTTCGCGTCAGAGTCCGCTGCGCGTAGAAGTCAGCAAGCTTGGAGCGTAGCTCCTCGGTCCCTTCGGATTCGGCGAAGTCGATATTGTACTTGCGGAGTGAGTTCATCACGCGGTCACGGGGAAACATAGTGGAGCCTGCCACCACAGTTGCTGGAGCGATTCCATTCACTCGCACAAGCGGACCGAAAGTAACGGCCATTTCGCGGATCAAGTGGTTCAGCGCGCTCTTGCTCACATCGTAGGCCTCGCTCCCCCCCTTGGGGACCACCGCGTTAGCCGAACTGGTGAGCACCACTGAAGCACTCAGCCGCTGATCACGCAGGATCCATTGAAGTTCTTGAAGCAGAAAGTAGTTGCCGGTAATGTTTATGGCGAACGTCTTGTTCCATTGCGCTTCAGTGAATTGACCGTCTGAACCAGCAACCGGAAAGATAGCGCCTGTGTTGACGGCTCCGTCCAGTCCACCGAATTGCAAGACGGTGAACTTTCCGGCGGCAGCCATACTTTCGGCCGAGGTCAAATCCATGTGCGTATGCGCAACCGATTCGGATGAGGAACGCGTAGCAGCTTCGACCGCAACACTCCCTGCTGCCTCCACATTCTGATCGGCAACAACGATGTGCGCACCTTTTGCTGCCAGCGAGAGTGCCACTTCACGACCGATACCGCTTCCGCCTCCAACTACCAGGAAGATCTTGCGGCTGAACTCAGCTTCGGCAGGCATACGCTGGAGCTTGGCCTCTTCCAGCGCCCAGTACTCAATACGAAACGCTTCCGAACGCGGGAGCGCCACATAGTTATGACAGCTGGCAAATTGTGACGATTGCTCCGGGTGCCGGGCTTGCGGGTAAGAACTCGGTGGCTCTCCGCCCTCATCCAGTGCATTGGCCCCGGCCATCACGTGAATGGCATTGATGAAGAACTCGGTCGTGATGCGCGCTTCTTTTTTGTTCTTGCCGAACCCGAAAATGCCCAAGCCAGGAATCACCACAACGGATGGGTTCGAATCGCGCAGCTTCGGCGAATCGTCAGTCGCCCAGTCTTTGTAGTAAGCCGCGTACTCTTTGCGGTACGTCTCGGCGCGCTCAGCAATCAGGGCCTTCAGTGCTTCCACGTTCTCTTCCTGCGGATGCCAGTCCACGAAGAGTGGCGAGATGCGTGTGCGTAAAAAGTGATCGGGACAACTGGTGCCAAGTCCGCCCAGTTCGGAAGCCCACTCTGAGCCGGCAAACTCCAGGGCGTCTTCGTGGTCAGTGTAGTGCCCAATCACCCGTCGATTGGAAGAAACAATGCCCCGCAAAGCGGGCAGGATAGCGGCGGCGATGGCCTGGCGATCGACGACCGGCTGAACCTTCGCTCCTCCAAAGGGTGGGCCAGCCTTCTTGCGATGCTCCCCGACGAACTTGCCCATCTGTTCGATCGTGCGGATACTGTTCAGATAGCACTCGCGCTGCGTATCGCCCCACGTAAAGAGGCCATGGCTGCCCAAGAGCACACCGTCACAGCCCGGGTTCTCAAGCACAATCTTTTCCAGTTGCAGAGCCAGTTCAAAACCCGGACGCTGCCAAGGCAGCCACTGAATCTTACGGCCGAACTTTGCATTGAACTCTTCCAGTTTGGCTCTACCATTTGCACTAGCAGCAATTGCAATGGCCCAGTCCGGATGCAGGTGATCGACATGTGGGGCCGGCACGAAAGCATGCAGAGGCGTGTCGATGGAAGCCGCAACTTTGTTCTCGCCAAAAGCCGAGAGTGGGTAGTAACGGACCATCTCGTCTTCGTTAGCTTCGCCGCGGTACAACTGCTTCAGCTGTTCCAGCCTGTCTTGATAAAGCAGGGCGAAACCCGAGTTGGCAATGGACCCCAGATCGCCCCCACTGCCCTTCACCGCCATTACCCGCACCGGTTTGCCGGTAAACGGGTCGAGCAGCTCAAACTTGGAACTCGTGTTTCCCCCACCGAAGTTTGTGATGCGTAGATCCGCGCCAAGAAGGTTGGAACGATAGCGCAGCAAGCTCAACTGGTCGTCACCAAAGCTGGCAGCAACTTTCTCGTCCCACAGATCCTGAAGGTGAACAGTATCGGTCGTTTGGGGCATGACTATAGCCATCTTAGAGATTCACTCGAAGCACTATGCGTATGAAGTCAGACCTGCTCGGTTGCGGGCTCCCCGCTCTTCGGTGATGAGCGTGAGATAGCCGCTCTCGCGAAATGCTTCGAGTGGGTCGGCGCGCAAACCTTTCGCTTTCCGCCACTCGCTCAGAGCAGGCCGGACATCGGTTGAAAACGCATCCTGCAAGCACCTTTCGGCTCGCACCAAATCACTGCTGTCCTGCGCTGCCTGAAGCTTTTCGTAGTCAACCAGGGCGGCTTTAGAATACAGCTCCTGCGCCACGCAGACTGTTTGGATC
>CALMAV010000375.1:0-1888 GCA_937859895.1 uncultured Bryobacterales bacterium
GAAGGGGGAGAAGCTCGGAACTGGTCCTCCCAACAGCGAACTACCATTCGGGTTCTCCTTACTACGTCTCTCAGCTTCATCGCCGGCGCGGTGCTGGCCGGCTTTGCCGTGCATCGTTTCAATTCTTATGCCCTTTGGCTGTTGCTAATACCAATGCTTTTGGCAGCATTCCTGTCCTGGACTTTCAATCGTAATTAAATGGAGATTTCAATGAGTAATGTTCGTTCGGCTACCTACGACTTAATGCGCAACTTGGGGATGACAACCATTTTCGGCAACCCCGGCTCAACCGAGGAGACGTTCCTGAAGGACTTCCCTGGCGATTTTAAGTATGTGCTTGCTCTTCAGGAAGCCTCCGCACTGGCGATTGCCGATGGTTTCGCGCAAGCAACGCGGACCGTGGCGTTTGTCAATTTACACACTGCACCCGGGCTGGGAAATGCGTTAGGAAATCTTGTTAACACACGCATGTCCAAGACGCCAATGATTCTGACAACTGGTCAGCAAACGCGCGAGATGCTTCTGATGGAACCTTGGCTCACTAATGTGGAGGCCACTAATTTCCCGCGTCCCCATGTGAAGTGGTCTTATGAGACCTCGCATGCGGAAGAGACTCCCGCTGCCTTCATGCGGGCTTACGCAACCGCGCTGCAGCCGCCGCAGGGGCCGGTCTACCTCTCATTGCCACTAAATGATTGGGAGGTTGAATCGTCCGGTCCAGCCGTGGTACGCAGCGTCGCGCAGCGTGTTGCGCCCGATCCAGCGCGTTTATCTGACTTTGTCAATCAAATCAAGAAGGCGAAGAATCCGGCCCTGGTGCTTGGTCCCGATGTGGACCGAGCCGACGCTTGGCCTGATGGAGTTGCCCTTGCCGAGCAGCTAGGCGTTCCCGTCTTTGGCCCACCCGCCGGAGAGCGATGTGGCTTCCCGGAAGACCACAGGCAGTTCGCAGGCAACTTGAAATTCGGTATCGCTCCTTTAAGCGAACAGCTCGTCGGCTATGACCTTGTGCTGGTCATCGGTGCTCCTGTTTTTCGTTACTACCCTTATGTGCCTGGCAAGTATCTGCCGGATGGCTGCCGCTTGCTGCACATTACTGACGATCCTGATGAAGCTGCCCGTGCTCCTGTCGGCGACAGCTTGATCTCTGACGCCAAGCTCGCATTGCAAGGCTTGTTAGCCGGACTCGCGCAGTATGAGGCTAAGTCCTACACGCGCGCTTCCCAAACCTTGTCTTCGCCGGACACCAGCTCCTCTGACATGAGTGCGGACGCACTCTACGCCGCAATCAGCCGGGTGCGTTCGGATGACTCGGTCATTGTCGAAGAGTCACCGTCAAACCTGGCAATGTTGCACAAGCACCTGCCGACTCGCAGACCGCTGTCGTTCTTCACTATGGCCAGCGGCGGCCTTGGGTTTGGTCTCCCGGGTGGAATTGGCGTGGCTCTGGGGGAAGCGGCAACGGGCCGAAATCGTCCTGTTATCTCCGTCATCGGCGATGGTTCTTTCCAGTACTCAGTGCAATCTTTGTGGACAGCTGCTCAGCAGAAAGCACGTCTCGTCATTGTTGTTCCAGTGAATGAGGAATACGCAATCCTGAAGTCGTTCGCCAAACAGGAAGAGACACCTGGCGTGCCTGGTTTAGACGTCCCCGGCATTGACATCGCCGGGCTTGCTGCCGCCTACGGCTGTAAGGCTAGCCGGGCTGCGACACCCGATGAAGTAAGTGATCAAATGCAAGCGGCGCTACGGCACGAGGGGCCAACTGTGATAGCCGCAAAAATCAGCAATTCCATTCCGTCCCTTTTGTAAGAACAGATTAGTGAGAGAAGAAAAATATGAGTTCCCAGACCTTTAACACCGTTAATCCCGCGACCGGCGAAGTCAT
>CALMAV010000375.1:1898-2480 GCA_937859895.1 uncultured Bryobacterales bacterium
ACGTTCCACGCCTATACTCCTGACCAGGTTGAAACCATTCTGAGCGGTGCCCAAAAAGCATTCAAGAGCTTTCGGAAGGTGCCAATATACGGTCGCGCAGAGCTGTTGCTCCAACTTGCTGGAGCCCTGCGCAACAACAAGGATCGCCTGGCTAAAGTCATCACGACAGAGATGGGCAAGATTCTCTCTGAAGCTGAAGCCGAGGTCGAAAAATGTGCGGGAGAGGCTGAGTGGTACGCCGAAAACGGACCGAACATGCTGGCCGATGAGCCAGCGCCAACTGGTTATACCGAGGCGTACGTTTCCTTCCATCCTCTCGGTACGATCTTCGGCATAATGCCGTGGAACTTCCCTTTGTGGCAGGTGACGCGATTTGCCATCCCAACAATGTTGGCCGGCAACACAGTTCTGATTAAGCATTCGCCCAACACGCAGAGAAGCTCCTTTGAATTGGAGCGGGTGATGCTGGAAGCGGGTTTTCCGGAAGGCGTGTTTCAGAATTTGATTTTGCAGACGAAGGACATCGTTAACGTCATCAACGATGTCCGCGTGCACGGCGCGTCTGTAACAGGCAGTGTTCGT
>CALMAV010000375.1:2490-5505 GCA_937859895.1 uncultured Bryobacterales bacterium
GCCGTGGCGTCGGAAGCTGGCAAGGTGATCAAGCAAAGCGTTATGGAACTAGGCGGATCGGACGCTTTCATCGTGCTTGAAGACGCCGACATTCCAAAGGCCGTTGCAGCAGGGATCAAAGGAAGATTCGGCAATGCTGGCCAGGTTTGTCTTGCCGCGAAAAGATTCATCCTTGTCGATGGCATTGCCGACGAATTTGAAGCTCGATTCGTAGAAGCGGCCAAGGCGCTCCGGGTAGGCGACCCTATGGACCCTCAGAGTCAGCTTGGCCCGATGGCTCGTGCCGACCTCCGCGACCAGCTTCACGAGCAGGTAACGAAGAGTGTGGCAGCTGGCGCCAAAGTGCTCTGCGGAGGCAAGCCGGGGGAAGGTAAGGGCGCCTACTACGTTCCAACGGTGCTTTCCTCAGTCACTCAAGGCATGACTGTCTTTGATGACGAGACGTTTGGTCCGGTGGCCGCCATCACCCGCGTTTCAGATGCTGACGCTGCAGTAGAGGCTGCGAATGCAAGCCAGTATGGCTTGAGCGGAAACCTTTGGACTAGCGACTTGGACCGTGCTCGCAAAATGGCCCGTGAGCTTGAGACCGGTGGTGTTTTCATCAACGGGATCACGGCTTCCAACCCGCGTGTTCCAGTCGGGGGCATCAAGAACAGTGGATATGGACGAGAGCTCTCACACTTTGGACCGCATGCCTTTGTCAACACGCAGACAGTCTGGATTGAATCCTTGGCGAATAATGGGGCGAAGTCAACCGGTGGGGATCAATCTCCAGCACCGCAAAGGTAAAGCTGACTAGTCCGCACCGTGCTGATTGCACGGTGCGGCATCCTCATACAGGTTCTGTATATGACAATCGTAAACGCTCTTTTACCAGTGTTCGTAACACTGCTGCTCGGCTATCTTGCGGCTTGGCACCATGACGCCGACAGCAAGGCCGCAAACACCCTGAACGCGATGGTTATGACTTACACGTTGCCGCTTAGTCTCTTCGCAGGCACGGTGGCCATCCCGCGCCAGCAACTAGTAGCGAACCTGCCGGTTATGGCAGCACTCTCATTGGGATTGCTCATACCTTTTGGAACGGCACTCGTCGCCGCTCGGTATGGCTTCCGACGTGGACTTGGAGAAAGCACGCTGCAGGCACTTGCGATTTCGTTTCCCGCTGTGCCGTTCATCGGCGTTCCCGTCCTGGGCTCAATCTTCGGAGCTGAACCGGCAATATTGACCGTCGCTATTAGCGGTCTGGCGACCAACCTCGTGATCGTTCCCGTAAGCCTCGTTTTGCTCTCGCTTGCCGCTGCGGGCAAGGACACCAAAGCTAAGGGACCGGCGCAAAATGCCTTGGCCTCAACCGTACACAGCCAAGGCGCTTCTCCTCATCAGCCAAACCACAAGACCACCGCAGGTATGGGTCACACCATCCTATCGGCGTTACAAGAGCCGGTTGTCTGGGCACCGGTCCTGGCGGTAGTCATCGTGTTTCTTGGTATCGCGCTACCCAAGCCGCTGATCACCTCTTTGCAACTGCTCGGCACAACTACTTCGGGCGTTTCGCTGTTCGCCACCGGCATCATCCTGCGAGCACACACACCCACTGTTTCCCTGCCGATTGTGTCGAGTACCGTCGGGCGATTGGTCGTAGTGCCGGGCCTGGCCTTCTTTCTCCTTCCGCTTAGCGGGATCACTGGGAAGGCAATGAGCCAGGTGGTAGTAGCGCTTGCCATGCCGAGCGCGGTGATGCTGATTATCCTCTCTGTTCGATACCACATTGCGGAAAAAGAGAGCGCCTCAGTCTTGCTTTACACTTATGTGCTCTCCGCAGGCAGCATGGCCCTTGCCGTTCTGCTGACACACTGACTACTCGCTCCTTCTCACTTACCAGGTAATTGGCTCGCCCTGCTTCAATGTCAGGACCTCCACTCCTTTGCCTTGTACTTTTGCCTTCAGCTGATCCGGTGTGCCGGTAAGTGCCGGGAATGTTCCATAGTGCATGGGAACCACTTGCTTTACCTTTAGCAATTGCACCGCATAAGCAGCCGCGTCTGGGCCCATGGTGAAGTGATCGCCGATGGGCAAAAACGCCAGCTCTGGATGGAAGAAGTCGCCGATCAAAGCCATATCGCCGAAGAGCGCCGTATCGCCTGCAAAGTAAGCTGCGCGCCCGTCGTTCAACGTCAACACATAGCCAGCGGCCTCACCCCCGTAAAGGACTTGATCGCCATCCTTAATGGAGCAGCTGTGCAACGCGTTCACCATCGTCAGCTTGGCAAAGCCAAGGTCCACTGTGCCACCTTTGTTGATCGGCACCGTATTCTTCACACCCTTCTTCTCAAAGTACGCAGCCGTCTCAAAAATGGCCACAACTTTCGGCGAGAACTTCTTTGCCAATGGAATCACGTCGTCTGAGTGATCGAAGTGCGCGTGTGACACTGCTATGGCATCAACCCTCTTCAGCTCATAGCCTTTGGGGTACGCCGGGTTGTTCTCAATCCAGGGATCGAGCACCAGCACTTCACCCGAATCAAACTTCAGCGCAAACGTCGAATGTCCTAACCAGGTAATCTGCATCTATTCCAGACCGTTTGACGCCATATGCGCCCGAGCTGGTACAGTCAGACCGTCGCCCAGTTTGGCTATGCCTGGAATCGAAACTGGCAGTCTTCCGCCAATAGCAATCTTGCCGAGAATGGCCTGCGCTGCCGCAATCTCCGATGTTTGCGTACTGCTGAAGGTAGCCGCATACGCGCTTACGTTAGGGAAGTCGCGCAGTAGATACGGGTTGCCTAAAGAGACCAGAGCAAGTGGAACAGTGCCCGCCTCCAGCGTGTGAAGGAAGCGGTTCAGCCCGCCCTCCAACCCGACCGACCCGCGGTTAGCTGAGACCGTGACGAACGCTGCTGCATAAATTTGCCCGCAGTGCGAAGCATCGGCAGCAATGGCGTCGAGCACCGCGTCCGCAATGGTCGGGTTCACTAGATAGAGCTTTAAATCTTTGATCTCGCGCCGTAACTC
>CALMAV010000376.1 GCA_937859895.1 uncultured Bryobacterales bacterium
CCTGCTGCCGTTTGGGCTGCACTACGTAAGAAGGAAGGAGCGCCGCCCATAGCAGAAGCTGCCGGCTGCACATAGGAAGGCTGAGGGTACTGCTGCTGAGGAGGCGCATACGAGGAGGAGCTGGTTGCGCTGCTGCTGCCGCCCAAAAACGAGCCTCCGCTTACCGGACTCACGCTGCTGCCTCCGCGCTGCTGCAGTTCGCTGATCTGTCTCTGCGCCTGCTGCAGCGCCATATTCTGAATCAGCACCGTCTGAGTCATCAGGTACAACGCATCTGGCCTACTACCGATACGTGTTCGAATAAAGTCTTCCGCCTCCGGGTCTCTCGGCGGCGCCGGCGTTTGCGCGAGCTTGTTCGCCAGATCGCTAATCATGTTTCGTTCATCAGGAGTCATATGTGAGTTCTCGTCACCTAACCATCCGTTAGACGACGCCTGAGCCATCTTCGTTCACTTTGTTGTGAACGCATTCAGTGCGCAAACATCTTTCCTAGCAATGCAGCCGGGCCATCATACGCTCTCCAGGAGCTTCCGAGTATAAGCCAGGAACTATGTTGTGCGAAGCCCGGTTGTACCCCGTAAGAGTTCCACCTTTAACGGATCGAGAAGATCGCCTCCAGTTCGTTAACGAGCCCGGAAAGAGATCGCGCGTCAGTACAGGAGCTATGTGAAGTCTGCCTGCATCAGTCCCGCTCTCCTCTTTGTTCTAAGTGTGGCATCGGTCGGAATAATCAGATCAGCAGTTCGTTTCGCCGACTTTGAAAGGGTTGAGGGCTTAGGGTTGGTTGGTGATGCGGAGGTTTTACATAAGGCGTTGCGACTCACGCCTTCGGAACGCAACCAGACTGGAGCTGTGTGGCTTCGCGAAAAACAATCGGTGCGATCAGGCTCTGAGAATACATCGAGTTCCGATTGACGCATCAGGGAGGAGTTTGTCAAGGTGCTAACGGACTGCCTTCGTTATGCGGAACTGCGGTTCTGCTGCTGCTGGGGGACTTGGGCTGGCGGACTCGTCAACTCCGCAGCAGCAGGGGGATTCCTTGGAGCATCGCCGTGTTCTTCGATACTTGCCGGAGCCCCAAGGAAGGAGATGCTTCCTTTAACTTCATTGCGGTACGCACGAATGGCCGACCCGCAGACCTGCATTGGCCCGCAGATCGGCTGGCTGATAGTCCGACCCTCACCACTGACTTAAAAGACCGCAAGCCACACATTGCAAAGATCCTGTATCGGCCACCAGCTCTGTCGGTATTTCTAGATGAGAATCCAACTCCAGTTCTCAAAACTGCAGTTAACGTCTCAATCGTGACGAATGGGGCAGGAAGAACGTGAGTAGGGTTGACCGCTTCAACCGGTATAGGTTACCAGAACCACGAGATCCTTAACTGGTCATTCTCGGGATTCGATTCGTCTTCCAGTGTGTCTATGGTCTCTTCGGGCATCAGCTTTCCCATGACGGCTTGTCTACCGGATCATAATCTGTGCACGCCCGAGCGGCTAGTGGTTCCATTGAACGGTACTAAATACCACTTTGTTCTTTCAGCGAATCTGGCCTGGGCTGCCGCTATTCCGAATCCGCATGGCCGTGAGGTGGTAATTACAGAGACTCACGGGGTTGCTTGCTGGACATAAAAGCTTGGCTCGGAAGGTTGTAGCGGACCATCTGAGACGGCTGCACCCGCAAGTCCGGGCGTTCTTGTACCGGATCGCCAGCTGGTGCCCTCGTCTTCAGGAACCGCGAAGGGCGAACCTGGTTTCCATGAACGGTCGTACTGGGACAGCCTTCAGGAAGAACGAGGGCTTCCATGAATTCGACGTTGAACTTAGAAAGAGGCGAGTAAAAATGTTCGATGCGAAATATGCCGATGTGGACCGCGCTATGTAAATAGAGGCAGTACAAGAAGGCCGGTCAACAGCGCACTTGGTCCGCGCTTCTGCACCCAGTGGACCAGAGGGGAAGCTTGTAAGCTGCAGAATAGTTATCGATACACCGCAAACTAAACTTCCTTCCCCGATTTCGCCAGTTCACACCCGGTGGTCCCGTGCCGGCGCAAAGTCGCAGGGCAGAGAGCGCACCATGAATTTAGCTCAGGTGAGGTATGGATCGCCCGGAATGGAGAGGAATCCGGAATCATCATCCAGCATTCCGACTTGCAGCGGCAGGTAAGGTGTAATTTGCCGCTGTGGATCGTACATGAATAACGGCCGCGTATCACGAAGCTGAAAGCGATTCTGCTCAAACGCAGTCTTCATCTGCGGAGTAGAAGACCAGCCAATTAACTCGACCGCTTTTGGATCTCTCCTAGCTTCCGCCAGAACCACCGAACATGCTGACGTCCAGTCACTTTGGACGCCGATCACCCGCAGATCAAGAATCCGCATCTGACCATCTACACGGCTTAGCGCGAAGTAGCCTTGAGGCTTGCCCTCTTTTAAGAGTTTGTACAAGTGAACCGGAACTGCTGGACACTTCAAGTAGTAATCGAGAAGAGAGGTGCTGTGTAGTGTGCCGGCGGCAGTAGCTTCCTGCTCCAGTTGAGCAAACTGTTTAGGCGTGGAGCCTTCAATGATTTCTGCCCGCCAACTTCCCGTCGGGAACGGCCGATGAAGAGACCAAGCGAGGTTTCGTGCAATACGGCCTGCTTCACGCCACCCCCTCCGTGTAGGTCTGGTTCGGAACTGCTTCCAGGGTCGAAGTACCCGAGCGTGGACGGATACAGTATCAACCTGATCAAAGCCAAAACGAGGGAGAATTTTGCGCGTAATCTCCGCGCCTCCTACAACAAGCATGACAGTACTTTTGGCAAGCAACTCTTTCACAAGTTGAAGCCCAGCACCCCGGTAGTCTGGGTGGCTTACCCAGTCGTAGAAGCCAACGCTGCGGACCTCGGCCTTGGGAGTGACTACATGTTGTGGCCAAACACTGGCATGAGCAACCACCTGTTCACCATCCCGGACCACAAAGCTTCGGGAGCCTGGCCACTCCGGGTTGTTCTCGTGGTATTTCCAATGAAGCAACTGTTGATCAAGAATGAAGGCATCGGGCGCAACTTGAAATCCAGTTTGCAGAAGTCGAGTTACTTGACCTAGTTCCTCAACCCGAGATTCCGCTATCTCCATACCCACACTAGTCAGTGTAATCCGAGATTTGAATTTCATAAAACATTTAATATTTGCGAAAAGCAACTAGGTACTAACACCGGAGAGGTATTTACAATTGTGTCAATTCCGACTGTATACTAAAGCATCTATGAGCCAAATTAGTGATATTAGCCGTGTTTCTACAGGGGAAAAACACGATGTTTTCTGCCGTCAACTGACCGACATTCTCGGCGTCCAGCAAAAGGAAATGGTTAAAGGAAGCGATCGGCTATCGAGTTTAAAAGGCTGGGATTCACTAACCATTTTAGAGGTAATGAGTTTGGCCGATTCCGCTTATCGAGTGGACTTAGATCCAGAACGCATTGCGCGATGTCAAACCGTGGATGATCTCACCAGATTGGTCCTGAGCGGCGGAGAGTAGGGCAGAGACGGGCGTGATGAGCGCTGTAATTCAGCACATCGAATATTTTTTGCCGGACAGCATCTTAACAGCAGAAGATTTGGCGCGCGAATTTCCGGAGTGGCCGGCGGAAAAGATCCAGAGTAAGACTGGAATCTCCACTCGCCACATTGCCGCACCTGCCGTCTGCGCCTCTGATCTGGCAACGGTCGCAGCTGAGAAGCTGTTCTGTGCTACGTCAGTTACTCGGGGCGAGATTGACTTTATATTGTTGTGTACCCAGAGCCCCGATTATGTGCTGCCAGCAACGGCGTGTATTCTGCAGGATCGGCTTGGCCTTCCGAATCATGTAGGGGCAATGGATTTCAATTTGGGCTGCTCCGGGTTCATCTATGGCCTAGGACTAGCTGCTGGCTTAGTTGAAACGGGTCAGGCAAACCTGATTTTGTTGCTCACTGCAGATACTTATTCTAAGTACCTTCAAACCGAAGACAAGGCTACCCGCGCAATCTTCGGCGATGGTGCTGCCGCGATATTAATTCGTTCTGTTCCCAGTGATGGTCGGTCCGAGCGAAGTATCTTTCAATACGGCACAGACGGAAAAGGCGCGCCGAACCTGATGGTAAGTGCAGGCGGCTCCAGAGACGCTGAGCCCGAAGGTCTCGCCCAAAGCCGTTGTCTCATGATGAATGGTCCCGAAATATTCGCCTTCACCATGCGGGCTGTTCCCCATTGCATTGAACAAGTACTCTCGAAGGCCGGAAAAGTCTTAGCCGAAATTGACTTATTTGTCTTTCACCAGGCAAACACGTTTATCCTCGAACACTTACGACGAAAGATTGGCATTGCACCAGAAAAGATGTTCATCTGGATTGAGCATTGTGGAAACACTGTATCTTCAACCATTCCGATTGCACTATACGAGGCCCAAAGGCAAGGTAGGTTGACGAATGGAATGCAAGTTATGCTGGTAGGCTTCGGCGTCGGTTACTCCTGGGGTGCAACTATCCTCCGCTGGCCCCAGTTAAGTTGCTAATACAGGGTCTTTAGATCTGTAAGTCACCTCATCCTGCACTCCCAATACAAGGCCTAGGGCACGTACTTGCCTCACTTGTTAATTCCCTACAAGCAGTTCCCCACCCGACGTTATATCGTATTGCGATACATTGGGAGACGTGAGGAGCGTTCCCGAAGCAATTGATAAACAAAAGTTGCAGACACTGGCTGAGTTCCGCTATATGCTTCGGCGGTTTCTGCACTTCAGTGAAGAGGCGGCCAGAAAGGCTGATCTTCCAACACAGCAACACCAATTGCTGTTGCAAATTGCTGGCGTCCCCGATGAGGTGGCACCGACAATTTCGTACTTGGCAGAGAGATTAGGGCTACGGCATCACAGCGTGGTCGAACTTAGTAAGCGCTGCCAAGAGCAGGGATTGATCCTTCGCACGCACGCTAGCCTGGACCGTCGCTGCGTGGTGTTGCAGGTGACTCTAAAGGGTGAACGACGGTTGAAGGAATTATCCGACGATCACGCTCGCGAATTGTATGAACTTGCACCGCAGTTGATTCGGGCGTTAACACAAATCCAAAGTTTGGGATGTAAAAAGGCTACGGCTGGCCTGAGCACCCGGAAAATCGAAAAGTAACCATGAAGGCTGAATCTTCTGTTTTGCGGGACTTCACCGTCGATCGAAGAGTCTGGCTACTCTCCGGAGTCGCCCTTGGCATCGGCGTATGTGCAACCGCTCTTGCTGTGCTGCTGTTGCGCTGCATCGCACTCTCAACGAACCTGTTCTACTACCACCGGTTTAGTACCGTCGGCGTCTCGCCGGCGGGCAGCCCTTTAGGCGCTTGGATGGTCCTCGTGCCCGTAGTTGGCGGATTACTGGTCGGCTTAATGGCCCGGTTTGGTTCGGATAAGATTCGTGGGCACGGGATTCCTGAAGCCATTGAAGCAATTCTTCTTCATCGAGCGAAGGTGGAGGGGAAAATTGCAGTACTGAAGCCGATCTCTGCAGCTATTGCAATTGGGTCAGGCGGACCCTTCGGAGCAGAAGGCCCCATCATTATGACCGGTGGAGCCGTAGGTTCGCTGATCGCGCAATGGTTGAAAGTGACCGATGCCGAGCGTACGACACTGCTTGTGGCCGGGGCAGCCGCTGGGATGTCGGCCACGTTCGCTGCCCCGGTTGCAGCAATTCTTCTGGCCGTAGAGCTTCTGCTTTTCGAATGGAGACCGAGAAGCCTGGTGCCGGTGGCAATTGCGAGCGCCACGGCTGGTCTCTTGCGGGTGTACTGGTTGGGCGAGGGTCCTTTGTTCCGAATGCCGCCACTCACAGAGACTCCCAGGATCGAGGTCGCTGCGGGTGCGCTCTTACTTGGCGCCGTGCTGGGTTTGGTATCTGCGGGATTGAGCCAAATGATGTATGCCTTTGAAGATCTGTTCGAGCGGTCTCACCTGCACTGGATGTGGTGGCCGGCTCTCGGCGGAATTGGAATCGGTGTCGGGGGGCTCTTCTTTCCCAGAGGTTTGGGAGTGGGTTATGACAACATTGCAGATTTGCTTGGTGGAAACGCTACGCTCAGCCTCATAGTTAGCATTCTCATCGCAAAATCGCTGATGTGGGCGTTCTCTCTGGGGTCAGGCACTTCAGGCGGAGTGCTGGCGCCGCTTCTAATGATCGGTGGCGCTGTGGGTGCGTTTGCAGGCCATCTGTCACACGCTGCGCCTGAGGCCGAGGCGCTCTGGTCACTGATTGGTATGGGGTCAATGCTGGCGGGCTCGCTGGGTGTTCCGCTCACAGCCATCCTC
>CALMAV010000377.1 GCA_937859895.1 uncultured Bryobacterales bacterium
CCTGAATGACGCTGCTGTTGCCGCGCACTGGCCCATCCAGCCGCTGCAAGTTGCAGTTGATAATAAAGACAAGATTGTCGAGCTTTTCACGGGAGGCAATATGGAGCGCACCGGTCGATTCGGGCTCATCCATCTCCCCGTCGCCCAGGAATGCGTACACTTTGCGATCGGTGCGGGCAATGATCTCGCGGTTTTCCAGATAGCGAAGGAAACGAGCGTTGTAGATGGAGTTGATAGGACCCAAGCCCATCGACACGGTTGGGAATTGCCAGAAGTCGGGCATCAGCCACGGATGCGGATAAGACGACAAGCCCGGCGTGTCACGCAGTTCGTGGCGGAAATTCAGCAGGTGCTGTTCCGAGAGCCGCCCTTCCAGAAAGGCGCGTGAGTACACGCCAGGCGAAGCATGCCCCTGGTAATAAACCAAGTCACCCGGTTCGGAACCATAGCTGCCGCGGAAGAAGTGATTGAAACCAACTTCACTGACTGTGGCCAGGGAAGCATAGGTAGAGATGTGGCCGCCAATGTTGGGGTCGTACTTATTGGCGCGAACTACCATGGCCGCCGCGTTCCAGCGAATGAGGCTCTTGATTCGCCGCTCAATGGCCCGGTCGCCTGGATAGGGCACCTGTTCGCTTACCGGTATGGTGTTCACATAAGGCGTACGAACCTTCTGCGAGGTAGCAACGCCGGCGCTAGAGGCCCGGTCCAAGAGCCTCTCCAACAGAAAAGCTGCGCGATCCGGACCTGCCTCGTCAACAATCTGATCCAGTGCCTCAAGCCACTCTGAGGTCTCCTGAGGGTTCAGATCCATTTCACGTTCTTCTTTGGGTTTCAGCATCTTTCGAGTGGTAAATCTAACAATACGAAGTTTGGTTCAGCCGTGCAATCGCACGGTTCAGGATAACGAGGCGGCCAGAGGGCAAGCGCAAACTATTAGTGCTCGATCCCGTCGGCTCTCTCCGACTTATTATCGCGCAAAGCTTGCATTTCGTCCGGCGCTCAGGCAATCTAAAAGGTTTTCCGGGAAACATCTCTACTGAATGAGGGTGCGAGTTTTATATCACGACCATTGCTTCGACGGAGCGGCGTCCGCTGCCTACGTTACGCGCTTCCTCCGCAGCAAATTTTATCCCGATGCTGAGTTCTTCTACACAGGACTAGCGCATCGGGCCGACCAGCTGTTTGAGGACAGCCTTTTCGATGGCGACGCCAATGCAATTGTCGACTTCAAATATGCGACGCATCCGAACCTAACCTGGTGGTTCGACCATCACCAGAGCGCTTACCTGAGCCAGGAAGACGCCGAGCACCATCGGCAGGATAAGAGCGGTCGAAAGCTGCTCGATACCAGTTATCGTTCGTGTACTAAGTTCATTTTTTCAGTAGTCAAGCAGCAGTACAACTTCGTTGCGCCCGATTTGGATGATCTGGTGACGTGGGCCGATATTGTTGATGGCGCTCTGTATGAGAGTGCCGAGGCTGCCGTAAAGATGGAAGCGCCGGCGATGAAGCTTACGCTTGTGATTGAGGGCAGTAAGGGCTCATACCTGGTGCAGAAGATCATTCAAGCTATGCAGCACCAGCCGCTCTCGACGATTCTTTCCGACAGCGAAGTACGTGCCTCTTACGATGAGCTGTACGGTAACCATCTCCGGAATCTGGAGATTATCCGTAAGGAAGGCTCTTGTACGAATGGGGTTATCTACTTCGACTTAGTTGAATACGGAATCGAAGGTTATAACAAGTTCATTCCGTATTATTTGTTTCCTGATTCGGCTTATACGGTTTCGGTTTCCAGCTCCACTTTTCGCACGAAGGTTTCAGTGGGATCTAATCCTTGGGTGAAGGAGCCGCTGCGTCATAACCTGGCTACGATCTGTGAACGGTACGGGGGCGGCGGTCACCCCAAAGTTGGCGCGATTAGTTTTCCTATTGGAGCAGTAGGGGAAGCACGGAAGGCTGCGGCTGAGATTCGGGAAGAGTTGCAGACGTCAGAGGAAGTTTGTGGAGCCTAGAATTCAGCGGGCTGATGGGTAGATAATCTCTCGGAGAAGGATGGCAATGTTTACTCCCAAAGGAAGGTTTGGCTGGTACGAATTGATGACCAGCGACACCAAAGCCGCCGGCAGGTTTTACTGTGACGTTATTGGTTGGACTACGAGTGAGGTTTCGAGTGCTGATGGCGTTCAGTACACGACTTTCAATCTGGGCAGCGTCGGTGTTGCTGGCATGTTGAGCATTCCCGGGCACACCGCCTGGATCGGCTATATAGCCGTAGAGCAGGTCGATGCTCACGTTCAAAAGATTGTCGAAGCTGGTGGCAGGCTTTTGAGACCCGCGGCTGACGTGCCTGGAATGCTGCGCTTCGCTGTGATGTCTGATCCCCAGGGCGCTCCCATTGTGATCTTTACGCCCAACCCGGGGATGCCTTCGCCCGAACGCTCTGCATGCGGATTTCTTCGCGCACGATGGGCACCGGGA
>CALMAV010000378.1 GCA_937859895.1 uncultured Bryobacterales bacterium
CCCTCGCTCTGCTTGTTGACGCGGTAGGCAAGCTTGCGCACGCCCCACTTCTCGGTCTTATCAATAGTGCCGCCCGCTTGGGTGACCACACTTTTAACCAGGTCAATGACCGGGTCTACCTCTTCATCGGTGGCATCTGCCCGAACGATGAAGAGCTCCTCGTAGATTCTCATTCTTCCTCTTCTTGTAAGCCTCGAGCGCGACGATTATACATCGTCATGGCCTTAACGGCGCCTTCGGCAACGATCGATTCCACTGCGTCCGCGGTATAGGACACAATCTCATCTACGTCCACTACTAATTCCCGCTCCAATGGAGCGAGAACATAATCGGACACATCCTTGATTGGATGATTCGGGCGTATACCCACCCGTATCCGCAGAAAAACCTCTGTCTTAACTGCGGCAATAATCGACTTGATACCGTTGTGTCCAGCCGCTGAACCGCCGAGCTTGATCCGCAGGGAAGTCCAAGGCAGGTCCAATTCATCATGAACCACAATTAGATTTTGCCCGGTCAATTTGCGAAACCGCATGACAGCACCAATGCCATCACCTGACCGGTTCATAAATGTCTGCGGCTTTACCAGAATGACAGCTTTTTCGCCTATTCGTCCACTACCCAACAGGCAACCGCTCTCTTCCTTCCCTATC
Source organism: uncultured Bryobacterales bacterium (assembly GCA_937859895.1). GTDB lineage: Bacteria > Acidobacteriota > Terriglobia > Bryobacterales > Bryobacteraceae > Bog-105. Next base: position 654 of record CALMAV010000378.1, read on the forward strand.
GAAGTGCCGAGGCGCCGGGCTAATTCGTCTACAACCCAGAAGCCAGCGTTGTGCGGACTGCGGTCATAGCGCGAACCAGGATTGCCCAAACCAGCGATACAGATCGGTTCGGACCCAGACGCCCCAGCGTCAAGCACGGGTTACTTCTTTTTGGGAGCAGCAGCGTCGCCAGTAGCCCCGTCTTCCTTCTTACCCTTCTTAACCACTTCCGGTTCGGCTGCGGCATCGGTTGCCGGCGCTGCCTCATCAGCCCGCAACGAGATCACGTGGGAAATCACCGAATCGGCCGGGCTCACCAACGTCATCGACCCAATCAGTGGAATGTCAGCGGCGCGAATGCTCTCGCCTAACCCGAGTTCGCTTACATTGACAATGAACTGCTCAGGAATATCGTTAGGCAGGCACTCCACTTCAATCTCGCGAGTGATGATCTCGTGAAGGCCGCCTTGCAGCTTCACGCCCTTCGGCTCGCCCTGTGTAATTACAGGAACCTTGACTGTAATGCGCTGGCTCAAGTCAATCCGTTTTAGGTCAACATGCAACAGGTTGTCCTTAATCGGGTCATTTTGCCAGTCGACGACCATTACCGGAATTGACTCACCACCCGCGATGCTGACGTTAAAAATCGTGTTATGGCCAGTGCGACTGTTGAGAATCTTAGTGACTTCCTTGGGGTTGACCGCCAAAGCCGCCGGAGTTGTGCCGCCACCATACATTACCGCGGGCATAAACCCTTTTACGCGTAACCGCCGCGCTTCATTCTTGCCGCGCGACTCTCGAGTCTCGGCGGCTATCGTTAATCCAGTTACCATCTTTCACCTCTTAGCCAGGACGGCTGCCTGCTCCCACTTACCGAGCAACCGGACCCCAGCATGTGTTTGTAAATCTAAATAAATAAAGTGCTAATCGATCCGCCCTCATGGATTGACTGTATGGCGCGCGCCAAAAGCGGCGCCACCGATAGCGTCCGAATCTTTGAACACCTTTCAGCCTGACTCCCATGAGGAATCGAGTTGCTCACTACAAGTTCTTCCAGCGCCGAGCCCTTGATACGCTCTACCGCCGGCCCGGATAGGACAGCGTGTGTCGCGCAAGCGCTTACCGATCGCGCTCCCTGGTCCACCAACGCTTCCACACCTTTTACCAGAGTACCCGCCGTATCTACCAGATCGTCCACAATCAGGCAGTGCATGTCGCGAACATTACCAATAATGTTCATCACCTCAGCAACATTGGCGTCCGTCCGGCGCTTGTCGATAATCGCCAGTGGACACCGCAAGCGCTTGGCGAATGACCGGGCACGCTCCACACCACCGGCATCCGGCGAAACCACCGTAAGTTCTTTCCGATTAAACCTGTCCTCGAAATACTGGACCATTACCGGGGCCGAGAACAAATGATCTACCGGGATATCGAAAAAACCTTGGATCTGAGCGGCGTGCAGATCCAGCGCCAGCACTCGATTGGCACCGGCCCGTTCCAACAGGCTTGCCACTAATTTTGCCGAAATCGGCATACGCGGCTTGTCCTTACGGTCTTGCCGGGCATAACCATAATAGGGTAACACTGCTGTGATACGCTCGGCGCTGGCGCGTTTGAACGCGTCAATCATCAGCAGCAGCTCCATTAGGTGGTGATCCACGGGAGTGCAGGTGGGCTGGACCAGAAACACGTCTGCCCCCCGAACGTTCTCCTGAATCTGAAGATGGGTCTCACCGTCGGCAAAGTGCCTGATCATCATGGTGCCAAGTGGCGAGCCCAAAACGTCACAGATTTCCTGGGTAAGCGCTGGATTGGCAGAGCCGCTGAAGATTTTGTAGTCGGTAAACAGGGACCGGACCAGTTGCGGTGCAGACATCGTCAGAGACTTGGCCGGCCCACGGCGCGAGTCCAGAGTTTTGCATACTGCTTGCGAGAAACAAAGTGCACCGCGTGAGCAGTGCCGGGCGGGAACTGCGCAGCTGCTACCGAAGCCTCTTGTGAGCTAGTGAAGATTCCGAAAACGGCTGACCCACTTCCTGTCATGAGCGACGGCCGTGCTCCCAGCCGGCGAAGCTTTCGCGCCGTGGAGGCGAGTTGCGGATGAGAAGCAAAAACAGGTTCCTCAAAATCGTTTTTCAGGGAAAGCTGGTCCAGAGGAGACCGGTTCAGGCTCCAAGCGACCGTTTGAAACTCTCCTAGCATAGGGAACTCAGGGGGCGAAGTCAACGCATTCGTAATACTCTCGTACCCCAGTGCCCGGTAAGCTTCTGCCGTGGATACGTGTATGCCGGAGTGAACGACAACGGCGGAGTAGCGGGGCAGATCGCTCAAAGGATAGAGCTCCGTTCCCCGGCCAATGCCCAGCGCGGTTCCGCCTAGAAGAAAAAACGGTACATCGCTCCCCAGCGTCGTTGCCATAGCAAGCGCTTCGGCGATGGGAAAGGGCTTGTCCGCCAATGCCGGGATGGCCAGCAACATGGACGCGGCATTGCTCGATCCACCCCCTAGCCCGGCACCCATGGGTATCTTCTTTTTCAACGAGATACGGATCCGAGCCCGTATTTTCAGCTTCTCCACTACCAGCTCCGCCGCACGGAGAACCAGATTGTCGGGAATATCGATTGAGCTATCTAAATGGAGCGATGGATTCTTGGACGATTCGAACCCAATTGTTAGGCGATCGCCCAAGCTGATGGTTTGAAAGATTGTCCGAAGCTCGTGGTATCCATCGGACCGCTTGCCCAAAACACGCAGGTCGAGGTTCAGCTTCGCAAGCGAAGGAACGGTAACCTGCACGCTAGTACTGCAGAAGCGAGAAGATTTCGTGCCCGCCTAACTTTTGTCGGCCGTTAAGAAATGTGAGCTCAATCACAAATCCAAGCCCCATAACTTGGCCCCCACACTGCTCCACCAACTGCGTAACGGCAGCAGCTGTGCCGCCCGTCGCCAGAACATCATCAATAATCAGAACGCGCTGGCCTGCTTCCACTGCGTCAGCGTGTATTTCGAGCTGATCGGTCCCGTACTCGAGGGCGTACTCGATCCGGCGAACTTGGGACGGCAGCTTCTTTGGTTTACGGACCGGAACGAATCCAGCGCCGAGGGCGAGAGCCAGGGCAGGGGCAAAAAAGTAGCCACGCGCCTCAATGCCGACTACC
>CALMAV010000379.1:0-1883 GCA_937859895.1 uncultured Bryobacterales bacterium
ACTATGATGGGAAAACTCTTGTAGCAAACGGAACCGCTAACGGGGGCACCTCAGGAAAGCTAAAATCGCTTTCCAACTTCCCCACAGCCACGACTACGATATGTGTATGTAGTTATGAGATACGGATTCTAGGGGCAAGATCACAAATTCCGTTACCGAAAACAGCCTTCATCGGCTTAATCGCCGAGAGCGGTTCTTTTACTTTCTCCAATAGTGGAGCTTCCAGCACACGCGCCCGTACAGCCGCCTCATACACGTTGTCGTCCTCGAAGATGCCCCACCCGCCGAACACCAAATCTCCAGTGTTGCGAGCGGAACAAACTCCTCAATTTTAGAGGTTTGGTTGTCGGTTGCTTTCCCAAACGAACGGTTCCGAGTTGTGTCAAAGAGCCAATAGGCTGACCCAATCCCCGCTTGATAAGTTCGACACCTGCAATAAACGTTGAGGCTACGGCGCCCAGCCCGGGAATCAGAATGCCCAAGTGCCCCTCGGCAGGCGCGACCTTCTGACTTTGATCTGTAGACAATAAAAGGTTCTCCTACTGCTGAGTACTTCGTGGGGCATTACGGAGGCCAAACCTTGGCCGCAAGCCATACGGTTTTCTAGGTTATACTAGCAATCGAATGTCGCACGGTGTCGCCGCAACCGTTTCGACTCTAATCGTCGATGATGAACAGCTTGCGCGCGAAGAACTATCCTTCCTGCTCAAAGACTTTCCCGAGATTGATATCCTCGAGTTCGCTTCCAATGGGCTCGAAGCAGTGCAGTTAATCGAGCAGTTGGAGCCAGACTTAGTGTTTATAGACGTTCAGATGCCGGGTCTCGACGGTATTGGGGTCATACGGCAACTGCGCGAACAGTCAGCCGTGCTGCCTCACTTTGTTTTAACTACCGCTTACGACAACTACGCAATCGAAGCCTTCCGACTTCAGGCTCTGGACTATCTCCTAAAACCAATCGAGCGCGAACGTCTGATTGAGACAGTCAGCCGCGCCCGGCGCATTGTGGAAGAGCGACAAGCAGCTCAGGATCGTCAGTTGCCTGAATCAGCCATGCAATCTAAAAGCATGCTGCAGCGAAGTAAGTTGCTGGTGAAATCAAACAATCGTAATTTGATTGTCGATGCCCAGGATATGATTTTCGCAACCATTGATGACGGCCTGATTACTGTTGTCACGTCTCACTTTGAAGGGCACTCCAATTACCGGACCATCGAAGAGCTGCAGTCGAATCTGGATCCGAATCTATTCTGGCGAGTCCACCGCTCGTTCCTGGTGAACATCAACAAGATCCGGGAAGTTATCCCATGGTTTAAATCGAGTTTTCAGCTGAAGATGGACGACAAGAAGCAGACTGAGATCCCGGTGAGCCGCATTCAAACTAAGCGGCTTCGCTCATTATTGAAAATCTAACTGCCTGATTGGCCTATTGATTAGTGCCCGACTTCGGACGCTGCTCTTTAGCAAGGGAAAGCCGCGCACTGTCGAGCTTCTTCTGCACTTTGGCTACATCTTCGGGGTCTGCTTCAGAAACCGGGCCAGCGCCATACTGCTTCAGTGATGACTGCCACTGTGCAATGGCCTCCCGGGTCTTACCCTCCCGAAAGTAAACATCACCCAAGTGGTCATGGATCGTTGGGTCTTTAGCCGACATCTGCAAAGATTTTGTAAGCTGCTGTTCGGCGTCCGGCAGCTTGTTCAAGCGGTAGTAAACCCACCCGAGGCTGTCGAGGAACGCGTAGTTACTGGGATCAAGCTTCACGGCGCGCTGTATGTAGTCCTGCGCCTCAGGCAGTCGGACGTTTCGATCGGCCAGCATGTAGCCCAAGTAATTTAATGCCGAAGCATTGGTGGGGTCCGATTCCAGTACTTTACTAAAGGTC
>CALMAV010000379.1:1893-2921 GCA_937859895.1 uncultured Bryobacterales bacterium
CGGCAAGGTCAAACTTCTTTTCGCGCTCATACATTGCCCCGCGCATAAACAAGACGTTTGACTTCTCTTCTTTAGTTTGAGATAGCTTCTCAGCCTGATCCAAAACTTGCGACGCCTCGTTGTACTTCTTAGCACGCTGATCAATGTCAGCCATTGCGATATACAGCTCGCGATCATTCTTGCCATCCAGTAACGACTTCAGTTCTGCAACCGCAGCGTCCGTCTTACCTTGATCTGCTGACAGCTGCGCATGGACCTCATGCACCGTTCGGTCATTTGGATACTTCTTCAATGCCCCTTCAGCGACCGATTGAGCCTTACTGTACTGTTTGGCGAGCCGATATGTATCCACCGCTTGAGCTTCGGCACGTGGCGTCAATTCCGGGTCAAGCTCCCCAACTTGACGAAAGGTCTCGGCAGCCTGGTCATACTGCTCATTGCTGCGGTAAAGGGCTCCCAGTTGTTCCAGCATCCTGGCGCGGGCTGACTTCTGCGCCGGATCATATGAGCGCTTCGCAGTCGCGTCCACAATCTTCTTCAAAGTCGAAATGGCTTCGGGAGTTTTACCTTCTTCTTCCAGCAGACCAACCTCAGTAAATTGCAATTCAAAATTATCGGGCTCCAACGCTTTGGCTTTATTAATTGCCTGCCGCGCATCGCCGAACTGCTTCTTCTCGCGATAGACCTGAGCCATACCCAGATAAGGCTGTGCTTCGCGCGGATTCGCGTCCGCCATCTCTTTATATGTCGCCAGCGCGTCGTCGAACCGATTGGCCAACGCCTCATCTTGCGCCAGCGGCGCTTTCAGCTCCGAGTGAGTCGGGTCCTGTGCAATCGCGTTTTTATAGGCGTCGGCTGCCAATCCATACTCATGCATGGATTCATAGCTGTTCGCCAGATTCACATACGCCTTGGCCGAGGGCGATTTCTTGGTTAGCTTCTCGAGCAGCGCCGAAGCACTGCGGGGGTCGTTACGATCCGAGTAAACGCTCGCCAGTCCAGTCGTAGCATCCTCGTTGTCCGGATCC
>CALMAV010000379.1:2931-12472 GCA_937859895.1 uncultured Bryobacterales bacterium
CCGCTGCCAGAACTTTCTTGAACGCCGCCTCAGCGTCAACCGAATTCTCTAATACCCGATCCAGCCGTCCCAGCATAATCAAGCTGTCCAGGTCCTTCGGATCTTTGTCAGAAATGAACTTAAACTGCTCAATCGCCTTACGCGTCATCCCTTCGTCCACGTGATTGGCCTGCGAGTCACCGATTTGCTGGGTGTAGATGCGAGCCAGAACACGCCGCGCATTCAAATCATCTGGATTTTTCTGAATAGCGCTTTGCGCTTCATCAACTGCGTCCCGAATCCGGCCGGAGACGCGGTACAACTCCGCGATATCCTCAATTAAAAAGGAGGCGCTCGGGTCTTCCTTAATCGTCAGCCGGAAGTTCTCGATTGCCTTGTTGACGTAGTCGCTCCGATTACCACTGGCCGCTGCCAAATCTTCATAGAGATGTCCCAGCGAGAAGTGGTAGTAAGCCGAGGCCTTCACCGAACTTGGCTGCCTGGTGATTGGCGGCAGCTTAGCCTGGTCTGCAGTTTGAGCAAAAATAGCAGAGGAACCAGCAAGGCCAAGCAAAGCTACAATTGCGAAAGAGAAGCATGCCCGGGCGAGGCGGATGGAACGCGGAGAAGGGTGTTGAGAAGGCATTCAACTGCTTGGAAGTTAAGGAATAACAGCCGCTCGCGGTCTGTTTGCCCCTAGTATAGCTCCAATTTCAGTGTCAACTCAGAAGGCTCAGAATCATCCGGTCCTGGCAATAGTAGGGCCTACAGGGTCCGGCAAAAGCGATCTTGGGCTGTACATGGCCGAGCAGTTTGGCGGCGAGATCGTGAACTGCGATTCGGTTCAAGTCTATACCGGACTGGATATAGGCTCAGCCAAAACCCCGGTCGGTGATCGGCGCGGAGTTCCGCACCACCTTATAGATGTCGCCCTTCCTAACCAGGACTTAACGGCCGGAGCTTATGCGCGTCTAGCTCGCCAGGCAATCGTAGCTATTCTTAGCCGGGGCCGGCTTCCTGTGGTGGTCGGCGGTACTGGGCTCTACCTGCGAGCACTCTTCGACGGCCTGTCTCCCGCCCCGCTCCGGGATGAACCCCTTCGCCATCGACTGCAGCAGTTGCACGCCCGTCGTCCGCCAGCGCTTCACCGCTTCCTCCGCCGGTTTGATGAGCTAACCGCCAGGCGCATACACCCTAACGACAAGCAAAAGCTGATCCGCGCAGTGGAGCTCATCATCCTGAGACGACAGCCGGCAGTCCTGACTCAACAGCAGCCCCGAGATCCGTTTAGGGGGGTCCGGGTCTTTAAGATTGGTCTCGACCCAGATCGGAAAGACTTGTACGCCCGGCTTGACAAGCGGTCTGCCCATCTTTTTGAGAGCGGACTGCTGGAGGAAACCGCAAAGTTGCTTGGTTCGGGCGTCCTACCCTCAGCCAAACCATTGCTGGCTTTGGGATATAGACAGGCGGTACAGATGCTAAGAGGTGAGATCCCACGTGACCAAGCAATCCGCCTCTGCCAAACTAAAACCCGACAGTATGCCAAGCGGCAATTAACCTGGTTCCGGCATGAGCCTGATGTGAACTGGCTGAACGGCTTCGGTTTAGACCCAGCAATACAGCAGCGGGCAGTTACTTCTTTTGCAGCTGCTCAGCTTGACGCCCAGCAGTAATATCCAGCCTTCGAAAACTCAATGACTGATAGTTAGCCTGCCCAGCATCGACGTCCTTAGGAAACTGCATCTTCACCGGTATCACATGCTCCCACTCAGCAGCACCGTCAGCCCCTTTCGGGACATAATCGGTGAACAGTGCTTTCGCTCCCGCCTTCCGGAAGATCTCGTACACCTGCTGTTTCACCTCAGGCTTAGCCCACCAAAAACTTTTCAATTCCTTGCGGTTCGCAATCACCCGCCGGAATAATTGATTATCCCGATCCCAAACGACCGGAACCTCGCCTATGATTTTCAGGCCATCAATGCGCGCCCATTCTGCATCAATGGTCATGCCCATCATGGCAATGCGATCACCCGGCTGAAATCCTAATTCCTGCAAACGCACAGCAATCACATGGTTGAGATTCGGAATCTTCTCACGATGCTGAATAAGGTCGTCCGCCAGTGCCTGCGTGGGAATCGCGAGTTTGGAAATGACGAATACTAAAGCGAAAACGACAGCCGCGATCTGTATGACTCTATTTGCGTAGTGCCTGAAGCAATTGCTTCTTACCGTTACGCTGGAAAGCAAACAAATCCAAATTACAACCAAAGATCCCGCAATGTACCGCGCATCCAGATAAACAAGTGTGTAACCGAGAATGTAGGCAAACGTAGGCAGCAGTAAAAACCAGTAAGCTAAGACGCCACGACGGGAAAGCCACTTACGCCATCCCATAAAGTAGGCCAAAATGAGAACAGGAATGGTAATGGGCGAACGAAATAGAAGATAAGCAAAGCCCTCTAAGCTTCTAACCAGCACCTTCATCTGCGGAGCAAACTTGAAGTGCGGCTGGATACCTTGATACCAATAAGCCGGCTCATACCAGAGTGGATAAATGCCAGCAACTGGAGAATCAGCAAAGGTGAAGATTGCCGGGTGATTCAGCTCCTGACGGGTGGTGTGAAGCGGTGTACCAATGTCGAAGGGTTCTCCCTGCCAATTCGTGGATCGAGCAGCACCATCCACCTCCCAGCCGTAATTCAGCTTTCCAGCATCACCAATGGTGAACCGTCCTTTCGAAACAGAGAGCGCAGTCACAAATGGAGCAGCGGTTACTATGGCCGCTAGAGCTGTGTACGCAATCAGTCTAAGACTGAGAGCCTTCCGGTTCCATAGAAGGATAGCGGCAATTAAAATGTAGAACAGTACAAAAACGGCGAATGCCGCGCGACAGAGGTACTCCAGTGAAAGAGCAACCCCAAACAAAATATATGTCGCCGTTCGGGCCGTTCCAGCTTCGATTCGCAACAGGCAGTTCAGAAGGAAGAATCCAATGGCCATGGCCACTGTATCGGGCGAGTTATATCCCATTCCAATCAACAAGAGGCCTGCTACTAGAAAAACGGAATAGCCAGCCAGTCGAATTGCTGATTGCGAAAACCCATTGGGGCCTATATGTCGTCGCTGGAATTGAAAGAGGTTGCTGAGAAGCGACTCTAGAGCAAGTAATGAAACCAGATAGGCCAAATAATTGACCAGATGCAAAAGGGCTGGCTGCCAGTATGGATCTGTTTTGAAGACCACGAGGATGCCGGCTAAAATCCAGGAGTAGAGTGGACTCCAATAGCTGTTCAGGGCTGAGTGCCAGTCGCCCTTGGCGTAGTTAGTAGCAATTTCCAGATACGATATGCCATCGCTAAAGGCGTAATGTCGGGAAAACCAAGCCTGAATCAATCCTGCAATTGCGAGAAAAATCCAGCTACAAATTCGTATGAGTTTCTCATTACCCTCATAAGATTCCTCTTGGAATAACATGGCAGAGGACGAAAGAGCAGTAGGGTCCGAATCTACTTGTATATCGCCGCGTGTCATCGTCTTGCTAATTGTCGCAAAGCTATATGCTTCGGGACCATGAACCGCCGTACTACTCCTCAAGAACTAGGACAACCGTAGAGTACCGGAAGATATGCCCTTAAGCAAAGTGAGAACCAAAGCCGGCTGCGGGTCACAAATCTCTCCTGCCAAACCAAAAACCAAAGTTCAATTAGTACTGGAGCTGGAGAAAACTAACACTCGGGTAGGTCAAGTATCCGTTAGAAATCTTTTATGCGGAAAGCTGCTCTTCATGTGTGACTGCAAGCTGTTACACAAGTGTTTTACATAAGGGCGTTCAAAACAGCTCCTAAACGTCACAAGCTAACGAGCCTTTTTACTAAATTCCGCATTGATACAGATGTCCTCGTTCTTGTGCTTTGGGAACTACTAACTACTTAAGAGGTTTCCATGCAGAAAAAAGTAATTTCTAGTATTTTCATCACCTCTGCCGTTGCATTTGGGCAATTAGGCGTTGGTAATCAACCAGTGACAACCGGCCAATATACTGTTGGCCGTACCTCCGCTAATCTGAACGAAGCAATCCTCAATCCTTCAAACGTCAACAGCAATGCTAATCAATTTGGCAAGTTGTTTTCCTGGAATGTTGACGGTCAGATTTATGCGCAGCCGCTGTACATCCCAGGAGTCACAGTAAATGGGAGGAAGACCAACGTTGTCTTTGTAGCGACTATGCATAATAGCCTCTACGCTTTTGACGCTGCCAGTACTAGCGCAGCGCCACTCTGGAGAACAAGCTTCGGGCCGTCTGTCTCAGCACCCAGCAGTAATGGATGTCCGTCACCAGACTTTACAGGGCCAGAGCTCGGAGTCCTGAGCACGCCCACAATTGACCAAGCCACAAACACCATTTATGCAGTGTCAGCTTCGCCATCAGGCGGAGGCTATCAGCATTTCATTCATGCCCTTGACCTCGCAACTGGGCAGGAAAAGTTTGGAGGACCAACGGCGATCCAGGCCAGTGTGCCAGGTATTGGTTACAACGCCCGAAATGGCACCGTGTCACTTGGAGCGTCCAGCACGGAAGTGCAGCGAACAGCTTTGCTGCTTGCTAATGGGAACGTCTACGCTGGTTTTGGAAACTGCGGACCCGACAACGATCCGTGGCATGGTTGGGTCATCGGGTATAACGCTGCTAATTTGCAGAGCCAGCAGGTTCTTTTCAATAGCACGCCCAATGGCGGGCAAGGCGGAATCTGGCAATCTGGCCGGGGTTTAGTCGTCGACGGATCCGGAGACATCTATTTGGCGACTGGAAACTCCACTCCAAATAGCTACGGTAACGTAACTACTGGAAGCAGTTCAGGTGATGCCAATCAACAGAATTACCCGATGCGGCTACTTCAGCTCTCCTCGGCGGGGCAGTTTCAGGCGTCATTTCCACCGGCGAATTATGCCGCTCTGAATAACGCCGACCTGGATTTCAGCTCCAGCGGCCCTTTGTTGATTCCCGGAACTAACTTGCTGCTTGCTGGAGGCAAAGATGGAGTAATCTACGTCTTCGATACAAGTAGCTTTGGAACTCCTGTCCAGAGTTTTCAAGCTACTGGTGGAGCTCAGTGCAACATTGGCAGCGATGCTTGTGCCCAGATTCATGACCTTGCCTTCTGGAACAACAGCCTGTATGTGTGGGGCTCATTTGACGTGCTGCGTTCGTACAGCTTCGTCAATGGCAAGTTCAACCCGACACCTTCCTCCCAGAATCAGATAAAATTCGGTTACCGGCCCGCTGCCCTGGCCGTCTCAGCGAACGGAACCCAGTCTGGAATTCTGTGGGCAACCACATCCGACAGCGTTCTGCATGCATTCAATGCTGCTAACGTAGCTACCGAGCTATGGAACAGTAACGGGAACCCGGCACGCGACGCCCTACCCTCCTATGTCAGGTTTGTACAACCTACAGTCGCAAACGGACGAGTTTACGTTGTCACAGCCTCCAATCAGCTTGCGGTGTATGGTCTCCTGAGCGACTTCGCTTTATCTTCTTCCAGCCCTTCGCAGACGGTGGCTCAGGGCAGCTCAGCAACTTTCAATGTGACGGTTACGCCAGTCTCTGGTTCCAATAGCTCGGTCACTCTGAGCATAACTGGTTTACCAGCGGGCGCCACCGCCAGCTTCAATCCGCCTACGATAGTTGGTTCAGGCTCTTCGGTAGTTACCATCAACGCTGGTGCTTCAACTCCTGCGGGTACCAGTAATTTAGTTATTAGTGGCTCTGGGGCAAGCGAGACCAAGACAACCAGTGTTGCCTTAGTCGTCACCTCGCAAGATTCAACACCACCACAGGAAATGTGCTGCACCTACACTATGAGTGGTTCCTCTTATGTGGTGCAATTCACGGGTCAGGATACCCAGTCAGGGTTGCAATCCATCGTCGCGGTTGAGGTGGTCGATGCAACAACCTCCGTACCTCAGTTCCCGGTCGGCACCACTACTGCGGTAAACTTCACCGCGACTGAGAGCGGCTGGTCCTCTTATGTCAAATTCAGGTTGACCGACATGGCTGGCAATACGACGTACATCAGCCCTCTTCTCTTCGACGCGACTCGACAGCCGGGTGCGCCAGTCCCATTCGCAGTCAAAGACGTGACTAAACAAGTAGGTGTAGTAACAATTCAGAACGGATCTCCCGGACTGAAGAACTTACGATTCCAAGTCAATAACGGCTTGCAGTTGACACACGTTGAAGTGGCTGGGATGAAAGACGGTGAGATTCGAGTGGTTGATCTTCGAGGGAGCCTTCCCAACTTATCGGGACCCACTGTAGAAATCACGCCCCTTGGTAAGCCAGGCGGTAAGGCTTTGATAATCTTCGGACCTAACAGGATAAATCCCAACTAGGCTCGTCTATGCAGGATGCGTCCAGTTCACCTGAGCGCATCCTGTTTTGGCAATTTAATATGACGGGGCTCAAATGAAGGCGGGCGATTTGCGGCTTGTCGGATAAAAGCAGCGCAACCATGTTAATGGCTGTTTGACGTTTCCAACAGGAAGCTACTCATGCCTTCCCATCGTCGGCGGAGGGGCAATAACTTTGCAAGAACGAACACGTGTTTTGTCCGGCACGCCTTGGGAAAGCAGCGTTGGATATAGTCGCGCGGTGCGAGTAGGAACGCGCATCTATGTTTCAGGCACTACCGCGACCGATGAAAGTGGGAACCTGGTCGGCGAGAATGACGGCTATGCCCAAGCGGCGCAGAGCATCCGCAACATCGAAGGCGCGTTGAAAGAGCTGGGCGCCTCGCTTGCTCACGTTGTCCGCACACGGATGTTTGTCACCGATATTTCACGCTGGCAGGAGTTTGGACGTGCGCACAGTGAGGCCTTCGACCAGGTTCGACCGTGTAGCAGCATGGTGGAAGTACAGCGCTTGATCGACCAACGCATGCTGATTCAGATAGAGGCCGAAGCCGAATGGTGACCGCTGCGCTATGCTCTCAATTCATGCCAGTACGACAGCTAGTCATGCCATTCCGGCCCCTTGCGTTTCTCCTCCTCTGCTTCAGCCTCTCCGCCCAAAGTAGAGTCACTGCCATTAGAGCGGCGCGCATGTTTGCTGGCACTGGGACCACGGTGACGCAACCGGGTTTGGTTATCATTGCGGACGGCAAGATTCAGTCTGTGGGCGGCCCTGTACCCGAGGGCGCAACAGTAATTGATCTTGGGGATGCGACGCTGCTGCCCGGGTTCATCGATGCGCACACGCATCTTTCGATGGCGTTTGATCGTGACTACAGCGGTGCGCGATTGGCCGCTCTGAGCCGTACCGTGCCGGAGTCGGCCATTCGCGCAACCGAGAATGCAAAGCGGACACTGATGGCAGGCTTCACCACCGTGCGGGATGTGGGGTCTTCAGACTTCATCGATGTTGGTCTCCGCAATTCCATCAACGCAGGCGTTGTACCCGGGCCACGAATGCTGGTCTCAGTCCATGCCCTGGGTTCGACTGGTGGGCATTGCGACGACTCGGCCGGCTTTCGTCCCAATCTATTTGGCCGGGAGACTGGGCCGAAGGACGGTGTAATTAACTCGCCGGAGCAGGCGCGCTATGCGGTTCGGTACAACATCAAGTACGGTGCCGACGTAATTAAGACGTGCGCAACAGGCGGTGTCTTATCACCGACCGATGACGTTGATACTCCGCAATTAACGCAGGCCGAACTGGATGCCATAGTGAGCGAGGCGCACGCATTGCGGCGCAAGACGGCGGCTCATGCGCATGGAGCGGAAGGCGCTAAACGGGCGATTCGGGCCGGCATTGACTCTATTGAACACGGCACGTTTCTGGATGACGAGGCTCTTCAAATGATGCACGACCGCGGGACTTATCTGGTTCCTACCCTGGCCACTCGCACCGGCCTTGCTGAATCGAAGTTTCCGCCATTGGTTCAAAAGAAAGCCGATCTCGCCGTCAAGTCACAGGACGCGATGGTAAAGCGGGCGCTCGCCAAGGGCGTCAAAATTGCGCTTGGCACCGATGCCGCAGTCTACCCGCACGGAAATAACGCGGTTGAATTTGCTCTTATGACTGCCGATGGTATGTCACCCGCACAGTCGCTTCTTGCTGGAACGGCCGTCGCCTCAGACTTGCTGGGCTTATCCAGCCAGATCGGGACCTTAACGGCAGGTAAGCAGGCTGACATTGTTGCCGTTCCCGGTAATCCGCTCGACAATATTAAGCTAACCGGAAGCGTTGTATTCGTGATGAAGGGTGGGGTCGTATATCGAAACGAGCGGTCATCCAGTAGCCAGCAATAGACAGTTCCGGGATATTCGATCAGTACCAATTGCTTGGGCGTAGGATGCCAGGACTGCCCGATTCATACAGCTGTAACGTTGGTGTCACATATTGTTGTTAACACTCTGACCATACTAAGAACGTTTGTTTGCGTAAGCGAAGCTAACTCGCAGCTTCGGTTTGCGCAAACGGGGGAGCAGATTCAGAGAATGACAAATTCGACTTTTCTACGTGGCACTTGGGTGAAGCTTACATTGGTAGCCGGCACAGCTTTGGCGCTCACACAACCGGTGCTGGCACAGACAACGCTGACCGGGGCGGGAGCAACTTTCCCTGAACCCATTTATACGAAATGGTTCAGCCAATATCAGTCTATTGGCAAAGTTCAAATCAGCTATACGGCCAACGGTTCTGGCGGCGGCATCAAGGCTGTTACGGATGGAACGACAGACTTTGGCGCCAGCGATATGCCTATGACCGATGAACAGATCAGTGCGTTTAAAGAGAAGCAAAAAGGCAGTATTCTGCTCTTTCCCACTGTGCTTGGGGCTGTTGTGCCTAGCTATAATCTTCCAGGCGTAAGCAAGCCTCTTAACTTTACCCCTGAAGCATTGGCCGGAATCTTTCTCGGTAAGATTACAAACTGGAATAGTCCGGAGATAGCGAAAGCTAATGGAGGAGTATCGCTGCCAGACCTCAAGATTGTGGTGGTACATCGTTCAGATGGAAGTGGAACCACATTTTGCTTTACCGACTACCTCTCCAAGGTAAATTCAGAGTGGAAGTCGAAGGTAGGCAAGGGCACATCGCCGGAGTGGCCAACCGGGTTGGGCGCGAAGGGCAACGCCGGGGTCTCCGGACTATTGATCCAGCAGAAAGGCGCCATCGGCTACGTAGAACTAATCTATGCAATTAAGAATAAGTTGCCCTATGGCAATGTGAAGAACAAGAGCGGTGAGTTTGTGAAGGCGGATTTAGCCTCGGTGACAGCGGCCGCTGCAGCATTGAAGGCTATGCCTGCCGACTTCCGCGTCTCTATTACGGACGAAGAAGGCAAAGGCGTCTATCCGATTTCCACCTTTACCTGGCTGTTAGTGCCTTCTAAATTCGCCGATTCCTCCAAAGAGAAAGCTATAGTTGGGTTTCTGAAATGGGCCATCAGCAGTGGTCAGTCTATGGTGGAGTCGGAAGACTACGCCAAGCTTCCGGCCTCTGTGGTGGCACAAGAACAGAAGCAGATCGGCTCCATTCAGTAAGATCACGGAACCCGGT
>CALMAV010000379.1:12482-15876 GCA_937859895.1 uncultured Bryobacterales bacterium
ACATGCATCGCTGCTATGGCAACTTCGACCCTGTCTCAACAAGACTCACGTCTTGCGGTACACAGCCTCTTTAAGCGTGCCCGCGGGGGCGATGAGATCGCGTACTTACTGACGCTTGCGTCGGCTGTTGGGATTCTCGTCATTGTCGGCCTGATCGTGGTTGAGTTGTGGATTAACTCGCAGCCCACCGTGCACCGCTTTGGATTCAGCTTCCTGACCGGTACGCGATGGGATCCGAATGGTGATCATTTTGGGGCGCTGCCGTTTATCTACGGAACCTGCGTTACCTCTCTGCTGGCGCTGCTGATTGCAGTGCCATTTGGAGTTGCGGCATCTATCTTTCTGGCGGAGATGGCGCCGCCCGGAATTTCAAATGTGCTTACCTTTCTGATAGAACTCCTGGCCGCTGTTCCCAGCGTGATCTACGGTCTGATTGGCATCTTTGTTCTAGTTCCGTTTAATCGCGATTACCTGGTACCGGTTCTTACTCATTTGTTCGGCTACCTGCCCATCTTTAAGGGTGATTTCTACGGTGTGAGCTTTCTCTCGGCTGGTCTGGTTCTCTCAGTCATGGTGGTGCCCTTTATTGTTTCAGTATCGCGTGAAGTATTGCTTGCTGTTCCGCGCGAGCAGCGGGAAGCGTCGCTCGCCTTAGGAACAACTAAGTGGGAGACCACATGGCAGATTGTCATACCGAATGCCAGTACCGGCATCATTGGCTCTATCTTCTTGGCCCTAGCCCGCGCGCTTGGTGAAACGATGGCCGTGACAATGGTAATTGGCAATACACCCAAGATCACAGCGTCTCTGCTCTCCCCCGGTTACTCCATTGCAGCTGTGATTGCTAATGAGTTCGCCGAAGCAAGCGGCTCGCTCTATGTCTCTTCGCTGATCTTCCTTGGTCTAGTGCTGTTCGGCTTGACCATCGTCATCAACGCTCTTGCTCGAATCTTTGTCATCACTACTCAAAGGAGAGGGTCTTAGGACCAAGACATCCTTATGATGGTAGAAATCTCGCGGCAGCGGAAGGTCGTCAATGCTGTCATGCTTTCTTTGTCCGGCCTTTGCACGGTGGTGGTGATTGCCGTTTTATTCTTCATTCTTGGATACCTGCTCTGGCACGGCATCAGTTCACTGAATCTAGACTTCTTCACGAAGCTCCCTAAACCGTCTGGCGAAAGTGGAGGGGGCATGGCTAACGCAATTGTCGGGAGCGGTAAAGTGCTTTTACTGGCAACCGCCATCGGCGTCCCCGTCGGCTTCCTGGCGGGCGTTTATCTGGCCGAGTACAGCGGTAAGGCTTTCGCTTTCTTGTTGAGATATGTTGTTGACTTGTTGAACGGTGTGCCCTCTATTGTGATTGGGATTGTCGCCTATGCAGTTGTAGTCAGACCAATGAGGCACTACTCAACATTCGCTGGAGGCTTGGCGTTGGGAATCATGATGATTCCTATCGCGGTGCGAACGACGGAAGAGTTTCTCCGGGCTATTCCAAACTCGCTGCGCGAGGGTGCGCTGGCGTTAGGGGCTACAAAGGCGAAAACAGTTTTCACAGTGGTCGTTCCTGCGGCGATCTCAGGCCTGGTATCGGGCATGATGCTGAATCTAGCGCGGGTTGCCGGTGAGACTGCGCCACTGTTATTTACCGCACTAGGCAATACGTTCTGGAGCAAGGGCTGGTTGGCGCCAACAGCCACTCTGCCGGTGATGATCTACAACTACGCTATTGCTCCAGAAGAAGACTTACATAAGCAGGCTTGGGCCGCCGGGTTTGTTTTATTGACACTGGTCTTGCTGATCAATGTAACTGCACGTGTGATCATCGCCCGAGGTCCAGCGTCTGCAAGGAGATAACTGTGGCCACACCACAAGCAATTAGACCAACTCAAATCAATGTGCCTATAGAAACTGAGTCCGTGAAAGCTTCGCCCATGGCCAAGCTGAAAATCAGGAACTTGAATTTTTACTACGGTTCGTTTCAGGCTCTCCATGACATCGACATGGCCATTCAGCCCAATAAGATCACGGCCTTTATAGGACCTTCTGGCTGCGGCAAATCCACGTTTCTTCGAACCATGAACCGCATGAATGAGACGGTTCGCAATACGAAGGTGGAAGGCGAGTTGCTGCTCGATGACGAAAACCTGCTAACTATGGATGTCACCAATGTCCGGCGTCGCGTCGGTATGGTGTTTCAGAAGTCAAACCCGTTTCCCAAAAGCATCTTCGACAATGTTGCCTACGGTTTGCACGTAAACGGCATCCGCAAGAAATCGGTGATCGAGGATGCTGTCCAGCGCAGTCTGGAGCATGCAGCCCTATGGACCGAAGTGAAAGATACGCTTAACCGGCCAGCCTCGGCGCTCTCCGGTGGTCAACAGCAACGGCTTTGTATTGCCCGTGCTTTGGCGGTTGAACCAGAGGTCTTGTTACTCGATGAACCCTGTTCTGCGCTCGACCCGATTGCCACTCTCAAGATAGAGGAATTGCTGTTTCAGATTAAGAATCTGACCACGATTGTAATCGTTACCCATAACATGCAGCAGGCAGCACGACTGGCTGATTCGACCGGATTCTTCTTATTGGGTAAGCTGATCGAATTCAACGATACACGAAAGATCTTCCAAAATCCAGGGAAGAAAGAAACGGAAGATTATGTTACGGGCCGCTTCGGTTGAGTGCCGGAGCCTAACTGCCTAGCGAGGGATCTGTGCGTCATTTTGATAACGAACTAGAACAGCTAAAAGGCAAATTGCTGGAGATGAGCGCGCTTGTAGAAAGCGCCGTCTACCGCAGCGTGCAAGGCGTTGTTGAAAAAAATCGGGAGCTGGCTGAACAAGTAGTAAAGAACGAGCGCCGTATCAATGAACTCGAGATCGAGATCGATGACATGGCGATCAGCCTTCTGGCTTTACAGGCTCCGCGGGCAGCCGATCTACGACTTGTGACAGCGGCAATCAAGATCAACAACGACCTGGAACGTATGGGTGATTTGTCGGTCAGTATTGCCCAAAGTGCGTTGGCGTTGATGAAAGAGCCGATCATTCAGCCGCTGATCGATATCCCGCACATTGCGGGACTTGCACAAAGCATGGTGCGAAAAGCACTGGATGCGTTTGTGAGTCGCGATCCAGATCTAGCCCGGAGCGTTCTGGCATCTGACGATGCAGTAGACAATATGCGAACGGCAAGCTACCACGAGCTGATCAGCTTCATGGCTAAAAACCCGGAACACATTTCGCAAGCTCTGTACCTGCTGTCAACAGTGCGAAATCTGGAGCGGATTGCTGATCATGCCACGAACATTGCCGAAGACGTGCTGTACCTGGTGAAGGGCATCGATGTGCGCCATCACAATGAGGACCGCTCAGCGTTGATGCAGTCGTCCTAAGAG
>CALMAV010000380.1:0-8640 GCA_937859895.1 uncultured Bryobacterales bacterium
GGGTAGCATTGAGGAAAAGATCGGCAGCTTGGTAAGCCACTTCTTCGGCCTTGGCCTGGGCGCCTTGTTGGGCTCCTCGTGCCAACTCCCGAGTCGAGACTAGCGCGTAACTCTTGGGTCGATTGAACAGCGCCATGTCCGTTCTTACCTGGAACAGGCTTGGCGCATTGCCTTCGATGCTGTTCGGGTATCCATACGTATACGCCAACCCGCTACCGCCATACACTTTAGGACGAAAAGGGTCCAGCGCTACCCGGATGCTTGCCTCAGCACGCTGGGTGTCTAATCTGGCTAAAGCGACGTCAGGGTTCTGGCGTGACGCAATGTCCAGCGTCTGCGACAGCGTTAGGGAATGCACTTCTGCGTTCGCGTACGAAACAAACCCAAAGGCAACTACAGTGAAAGCTCGGACCAACACACCTTATGCTAGCGTGCGCAGGGGTGTTTCAGTTTCAAGAATTTAATGTTGTCCTGCGCTAGGATTCAAGCCTAAGCGGTACAGATTTGAGTATCTTTCAAGATTCGGCATTTATGGAACTCGAATTCACTGACCTGGTTTGATGGTCCGGAGCGCGGCATCTACAAAAGGCACAATCGGCAACAGAGTCTTTATATTGCCATCACCGCCGGCAATCAGAATACAAGAGAGGCAAGCATACTTCTTCAGATTCTGCTGAACCGCATGTTGCCGTCAACTATTCTTCACGATGCTTGGCGAAGCCGTACAGACTCGTTTGCATATTCTAGTGCTTCAACAACCTGGGCACGCGTCACTGTGGGGAAGCCAGTCAGGAAGTCATCAATTGAACCTCCTTCCTTAAGATGGTTCAGCAGATTCTGGAATGGCACCCGCGTACCGCCGAACACGGATAAGCACCCCAGAATATCCGGATCAGTTACAACGACGCTGTCTGGTTTCTTGCTCACCATAGCAACAGAGTAGCTTTACTGCGTCAAAAAAGGAATAGCCCCGGAACCTAGAGGTGCCGGGGCTGCCGTTCTAGCCGGACAGAGTTTATGGGTGGGGTGTCGCGCCGGTGGTGGAGGTGCGCGGCGCACCAGGCTGGCGAGGCGAAACGTTAGTGCTGGTCGGTACAGTCGAGCCTGCCGGAGCCGGGTTCTTGTCGTACAGAGAGATAATGTCCTGCGTAATATCAATCGCACTTGAGGCGTACAGCACCGGTGTATTTTGATTGCTCACGTCCAGGATCATCGTGTAGCCGTTGTCTTTGGCGTACTTCTCGATAACGGCCATCATGCGCTGGCCTAGACCCTGCAAAACCTGCTGCTGGGCACCTTGCAACTCTTCCTGCGCGTCCTGCATATCACGCTCAAGCCGCTTCTTCTTCTCATCAATATCGCGGTTCAGCTGATTGCGCTTGTCATCGCTCATGACACTGCCGCCTTTGTTGTACTGGTCCTGCAACGAGGCCAATTCACTCTGGCGCGTATCGAACTCTTTCCGCTTAGGGACGAACTTGGTATCCAGTTCCTGCGAAGCTTTCTGTCCGTCCTTAGTCCCGACAATTGCGCCTTGCACGCTGATGACGCCCACTTTCCCGGGTGTCTGAGCACTGCTGCTCACGGGCAGGCTAAAGGCAAGGCAAGCAAATGCCACTGCCGAAATCATGTTGCGTTTCATTACCATCTAACTTCTAAATTCCTTCCGTAACTTCTGTGTGTTTGTTAAGGCTTGTTGATGTCTGCCAGATTAGAACGTTCGTCCAACCGAGAAACGGAACAAAGATCGCTTCTCAAAGGGAGCGAACGGCGAACCAAGTTGCCGTAGCTGCTGTTGATAATTCTGGAACGTTGCATCGTTCGGAAAGTCCGCCCTGTTTCCCAACGAGGGCGCCGAAATGTTTGCGTCTAGGATACTCGGGTTATAAGCCCAGTATAAGCGAAATGGCGCGTTCACAACCGGCATCAGCACTTGTAATTCCAAGCCGACCGACGCACGTACTGGTTGCGTTCCGCCAGGAATATAGGCACGCTTGCCGAAATCAGATTGTGGAAAGAGGCCATTGAGCTGAGCTATACGATCACTACTAAGGCCCAACTGCCCTGGAAGCGTTAGCTTATCAATACCCGCATCAAGGAAGGGCGCTAGTGTCACCGGCCCGATAAGCGGAATTCGATACTCAAAGTTGAACACGCCCGAAGTATCGCCGCCTGGGAAGATAATTTGGTACGCGGGGGCTGACCGGGTAACCGACGAGAGCGAAACACTTCCATCGGCATTAAGTGATCGCTGCACGCGGGGTGTTCCATCGTTGTTCAGAATCGGAACCGGAACGCTGGTCGGAATATAGGCTACCGGGCTAATCGTAAGAATGTTGAACCCACGAATGTCGTCTTCACCGCCCATAAAGTAACGGCTAAAGGGCGGCGCTACTTTTCCACCATAACCGCCGATAAAGCGGCCAGTTACGTGAAAGCCCATCACGTGACGTCTGAAAAGACCGCGCCGGAAGTACGCAGCATCGAGCACAGGTTGCACCGTATTCACGTTTCCACCCAGCACGCTGCCTGAGAAACTAGCGCTTAAATTTACCCGCAACCCACGACTTGGCGTAATGGGATGATCAACTGTGTTGTACGCATAAGTTGGTGTGATGGTGCTGCTGGTAACACCGGTCAGCGAATTGGGTCCGCTTACATTCTGAAAGTTCGAATACCTAAAGTAGTCCTTTGCCGCGTCGGTTAACGGCTCCACTGACTGGACACTGTAACCATACGACAAACCAACCCGAGCAAAGCTTCGGCGCAACTGGTAGCTGAGAAAGGAGGTAAATCCCTTCCCGTTCGTTATATAGTTCAGAAGGTTTTGCTGACCCAATGAGTTGTAAAGCCCAGTTAAATTCTGGCCGCTAAAGATAGAGGCTTGCCTGCCCTGGTCGTAACTGTAGCGGGAGAAGAACACCGTGACGCCGGCTTGAATTGGCTTATCAAATAGATATGGTTCAGTAAAGCCGAGTGTGACGTTAGTTAGTAAGGTGCCCACCTGAGCGCCCAAGCTAAGTGTTTCGCCCAAGCCGAGGAAGTTATTGGTCGAGTAGGAAAAGCCTATGAAGCTACCTGAGATCCCAGATACGCCGCCATTCAACTGAATAGAATTCTTGCCGCGCTCTTTCACCTTGAGTAGAAGATCGACCGTGTTAGTCCGGGTGTCCCGCTTCATCTCAGCGGCATCTTCCGGTTTAAGCGGGTCGAAGTAGCCAAGCTGGTTAAGGCGGAGAATGCTGGTGTCCCATAACTGCTGGCTGTAGAGATCACCTTCATCAATCAGGATTTCGCGGCGAATCACCTTGTCGCGTGTAGTGGTATTGCCCTGGAAATCGATACGGCGAACGAAAAACTGATGGCCTTCGTCAACGTCGATGGTCAAATCAATCTTATTCTGGCCCGCGACTGGCTGAGGATCCGGAGCAGGAACCATGTCGATATAGCCGAAATTCCCGTACAGCTTGCGTAGCTGCTCAACTCCCTTCTGCAACTTCTCGGTTGAGAACACATCGCCTGGACCCATGCGGAACACCTGGCGGCCAATTAAATCGGGCGTCCGAAAGAGCTTCATTCCAACAAAATTGAAATTGCGGAGGTAATACTTGTCGCCTTCTCGCATATCCATGGTGATGTCGACGTTCTTGCCCGTCTTGCCATTAGTGGGAAGAAAAGGAAGACCAAGCTTGTGTGCCGGGACATCGTAGACCTTCTCGCTATGATTCAGAACGCGAGCCGTAAAGTATCCACCTGTCTGATAGAACTGGCGAATCCGATCCGAGTCTTCATCAAGCTTGGTTGCGTCGAAGGTTCGAGCAAACAAGTCCTCAAACAGGATCGAGTGCGGGATACCGATAGGCTTAAGATTTTTCATCGCCCGGATGACTTCTTTGTCGGTAAAGGCGTTGTTGCCATCGATAACGATCTTCCCGACTTTCACCTTCGGGCCTTCATCAATTTGGAAGATAACGTCCACACCACCGGGCGGGACCTGCCGGATCTGCGGCACCACCGAAGCATACTGGTGGCCGCGTTCGGACTCGTACTCCTGAATCACATTGCGAGCACGCTGCACCTTGCCCGGGTCATATTGAGACTCCGGTGAAAGGCTTACCTTGCGCTCTTTGAAACGGTCCAGAATCTCTGACTTAGTGATTGACTTATTGCCTGCGTAATCAATGGTATGAACTGTCCGGCGCTCAGTAACAACAAAGCGCAGGATAATCCCACCACCCGGTCCGCGCTCGCGCTCTACTTTCAAATCGTCGAAACGCCCGGTGTTCCATAGCGCCGTGAAATCACGATGCAGTAACTCCTCGTCATAGACGTCGCCCTTTTTAACAGCAATCAGGGCACGAAGGGTATCTTGCGGAACCTTACGCTGGCCCCTGAAATCTACCGCTTCTATTATGTTCTCGCCAACAGCGGCTGTCTTAGCGTCCTGGCTATTCGAAGGGCTGGTAACGCCGGGCTGCGGCTTGTCCGGCGAAGCCGGTACGTTTTCAAAGGGATTGTTGGGGTTCTGCGGCGTCGGCTGTGCAGGCCGGGTTTGCTGTGGAGGCGCCTGCTGTTGTGAAGGGGCAGACGTCTGTTGTGACGAAGTCTGTTGTGAGCTAGTCTGCGGGGCAGTATCCGATGA
Organism: uncultured Bryobacterales bacterium; assembly: GCA_937859895.1. Lineage (GTDB taxonomy): Bacteria > Acidobacteriota > Terriglobia > Bryobacterales > Bryobacteraceae > Bog-105. Next base: position 4,643 of record CALMAV010000380.1, read on the forward strand.
ACTGCTTGTCTGCCCTGCGCCTCCGTCCGCAGTAGTTTCAGTTGCAACCGCAAACTCATCGACTACATGTTCGGAAAAGATCACCTGCGCCTTGGCTGACAATGCTCCAACGGTGCTGGGCATGCCAGTCAAACTTAAATCACCAGCAGCAACTCTCTTTTCGGCCGGCTGCCCAGCTCGTGTTCCGGACTTGCTTTCTGCGCCGCTTACAAGGGTCGTTCCAATGCTGAGAAGGCAAACGATTAAGAAGGAAGGAGCACACGTCTGCGGGCGCAGGCCTTTGAGCCCGTGGTGAATCATCTAAAAGCGAATCCTTTCCATGCTGCGGAAAAAGCCCCTGACGTGCTCTCAGCTATGCGGGTTTCAGGCACAGAGCGAGACGTGAGAGAAATGCAATCCTGCCGGTAAACTCAAACTCCCTAGTGTAGCCGATGAGAGCACGGTAGCTCCTACGTTTCGGGCGTAAAACCCTCATCCTCTAACTTTTACGGAGTTGGATTGCGACACCAGGAGAAGAGCAGCCTCCATTCCAGGTCTTGGATTGCTAGTGCCGCTTCCTCACTTGTTGACCCGGGCGACTGCCGCGCTTCGTCGCACCACTCGACAAATAGCCCGTGATTCCACTTTGCTGGTGCTCGCCACCGTGAGGGCCGAAGCCGCCCAAGCACTTCGGCAGCACCATCTCGTAGAGGTGACAAGATAGGATGTTCGCCGACATCCCGGAACAGTAACGGGCATTGGCGGCGTCCGGCTCCATACGATGCGCAATGCCATGCCAGTAACTGCCTTCCGGTGTAGTTACTTCCTGTGACCGCCGATGACTTGCTTCCCAGCACCCCATCTTCAACAGCAAACCACTTAGGGCGCCCTCTGCACTAAACGCGCGAGGAAACAAAGTAGCTCCCCGTGTGCTTACTAACCTGGATGCGTCTGAACTGTCCACCTCCTGCCGGCGAGTGAGAGGCAGAACCACCTTTTCATACTGTTGCACCAGCGCTTCGGGATAACTTCCCAAATCCATTCACTAATAAGTACCAGAGGCTTTGGCCGGCTGGGCTGCTTTAAGAATCCTGAATCATCCCGGTGAACGGCTTACGTTGGCGCGCGCCTACCAAGGTTTCCTGTTTGCTAGCCCGTATACCTTAAGCCGAGGCGTCCCCGGAGTGGGTTGAAAGCTCGGTTGAAATACTTCTACAGTACGACGTGCTAGAGACAAGGTTGGGGTTATTACCGCATCGGCTCGCCTACACTAGGACTGATGAGCAAACAATACTCGGCGGCTCCCCCCATGAGCATCGATCCTTCTAAGACTTTTGTCGCCACAATCGAAACCACCAAAGGTCCTATCATTGTCGATCTCTTTGCTAAGGATGCGCCTAAGACCGTCAACAATTTTGTCTTCCTGGTCCGGGATGGATTCTACGACGGCACTCGCTTTCATCGTGTGATCCCTGACTTCATGGTTCAGGGCGGCGATCCGGAAGGAACCGGCCGAGGCGGCCCCGGTTACCGTTTCGAGGACGAAACCAAAGGCAACCCGAACAAGCACAAAGTCGGCTCACTCTCTATGGCGAATGCTGGTCCTAACACGAACGGCAGCCAATTTTTCATCACTCATGTAGTGACCAACTGGCTCGACGGAAAACACACCGTTTTCGGTCAGGTCCGCTCGGGGCAGCAGGTTGTGAATGCTATCGGGCAAGGTGACGAAATTAAGTCAATCAAGATCGAAGAATCCTAAGACCTGGAACAATGACCCGCGACGAGGCTTGGCAGGTCGTCTGTGAGTTTGTAAAGAACGAAGGCCTTCGGCGTCACATGCTCGGCGTCGAAGCCTGTATGGTGGCGTATGCCCAGCGGTTGGGAGAAGATCCAACACGCTGGGCAGTGACCGCTCTCCTGCACGACTTCGATTGGGAGATCCATCCTTCAGCTCCCGATCACCCGGCAAAAGGCGAAGCGATCTTGGCCGAGCGCATGGTGGACGAAGAGATCCGTCGCGCGATTCTGTCACATGCCGACTACAGTGGCGTGCCCCGGAAAACGTTAATGGAACACGCCCTCTTCGCCTGCGATGAGTTATCCGGCTTCTTGACTGCTTGCGCCTACGTGAAACCAGGACGAAGTATTGCCGAAGTAGACGCTGCGTCGGTGAAGCGCAAACTCAAGGACAAAGGCTTTGCACGGACTGTGAGCCGCGACGATATCGCCAATGGCGCCGCTGAACTGAATCTGCCGCTCGAGGAGCACATCAGCTTCTGTATTGAAGCAATGAAGTCGCGTGCTCCTGAACTTGGGCTGGCTGGAACGGCTGCCTAACTGCGGTACTCCCGAGCTAACAGTAATTCGTCGAGGTCGCGCTGAAGTGCATTGCGGGACATACCGTCGAGAACATTCTTGTGGAGAATAGCTCGTAGCTTATCGATCGACTTGTTAAGTTCACTACGGTTCATTCTGCCTTCGCTGAGCCTCCGGTCCAAAGAGGACAAATGCCCTTCCGCTTCCGCAATGCGCTCACGTCCCTTTCCGTTCCTGGTCGGAAGCCCAGCAGCGTACCGCAGATCGTTCTGCGTCCGGTTCACGACTCCGCGCAACTGTCCTAAGGGTGCGCCGTAGGAATTTCCATAATCTTGCACCGGGTACCCCGGATTCGGGTATCCACCATTTGGGTATCCCTGGAACCCAAAAGCCGTAGAACCAGCCAACAGGGTTAGCAGGCAAACGGCAGCGCATTTGTGTCTTCTCATAACCAGCACCTCTTCAGATCTTCTACTTGATAAGACGCAGCGCTGAAGCTCCAAACAGTTCCTAAAAGGCAGGACCGAGCATTAAATATTTTTGAGAGAAAGAGTCATTTGCTGGGCCAGCACCAAGGCTCCATAGAGAACACTGTCGTCTCCCAACTGAGCTGGCACAACATCACGCCGCGCTTTGGACCAGGACGTCATCTGGCGGTTTAGTTCTGCTCGGAGAGGCACAAAGAGTGCATCACCGGCCTTGCTGATTCCACCACCAATGACGATCCGGTGCGGGTTCAGAACCATTAAAGCTGTCTTCAAGCCGCGTGCAAGATCCACCACATAACGCTGGACAAACTCCGGGTCGGAGAGCAGGGTTGAAGCGGGCTTTCCAAAATCCCGCTCGAGCCAAAGACCACAGCACATCCGTTCAAAGCAGCCGTAAGAGCCACAGAGACAGGCTGGCCCATCCGGAAGGATATTGGTGTGGCCAATCTCTCCGGCGTAGGAATCGGCGCCACGGATGACCGCTCCATTCTGGATGATCCCGCCTCCGATGCCAGTGGACAGAGTCATGTAGAACAGGGAGGGCAGTCCCTTCCCGGCGCCGAAGTAAGACTCACCTAAGGCGCCCACGTTGGCATCGTTATCGATGACAGTGGGTGCGTCCACCGTTTCTGCTACCTTGCTTACCAGCGGGAACTGCGCCCACCCTTCGACATGGGTAGACATCGTCACCGATTGAGTAGGGTAATCAACAGGTCCGCCAAAACCGATTCCACAACGCTCAGCCCGAAATCCTTTATCGCGCCGCCAAACGCTTATAATCTTCTCAATTTGTCCAACCATCCAGACCGGACCACCTTCGCGATTGGTCTGACGTGATTCTCGCAGAACCATGTCACTGCCCTGGAAACCGCCAACCGAGAACTTTGAACCACCGACATCAATTGTTAATACCTGCACGAGTCCTCCCCAGCAAGGTACCTTATACGCCGTTAGATAACGTAAATTGAGGCTATAGAAATGCAAAAGGGACAAAGCATACGGCTCTGTCCCTCCAAACAGTTTTGAAACTTTGACCTAACTAGTCGCTGGAATCGATAAGTTCATACTCAACTACCATGCCTGAGTTCATCAAAGCATCCTTGAAGTCCTGATCTTTCCCATCTACGACGTCATATTCCCAGACTTCTGTTCCAATACTCAAAAAGCTGTCGTCCTCTTCCAAGTCTTCGGTAGAGTGTACAGCGTCAGGAT
>CALMAV010000380.1:8650-19988 GCA_937859895.1 uncultured Bryobacterales bacterium
GTACTGGTCTCTCGAAACGATCCTGACGCTGTGTACAGCGTCAGGATCGTTTCGAGAGACCAGTACCGCATCTAATACGGTTTCGTCATCCAGTTGCGCGTCAAGAAAGCTGGGTGGGTCTTCAGAAACCTCACCCTGCTGATTAACACGCTCCCGGAATATTACCCTGTATTTCATGTCCACCAGTGTAGTGGGCAGGACTACGAAGCGGAGCCGGAACCCATCTTGGACTGAATGCCCTTCAGCTTGTCGAGGTGACCCTGAACTACCGGGAGAGTTTGTGCAGCAAAACCTTTGATCTTCTCATCTTTGCCACTCTGGGACTCCCTGGTAAACTCCTTCACATCTTGTTGATGGTCGGTCATCATGTCCTTGACATACATCTTGTCAAAGTCAGCGCCAGACATCTTCGAAAGGCTGTCGTACATGGCCTGTTGCTTTTGGTTAACATCGGTCGGAAGGGTCATACCCTCTTCCTGTGCAACCGCCTTCAACTGATCATTCGCCTTTGTGTGGTCGTCTACCATCTGCTGACCGAATGCCTTCACGTCCGGATTACCTGCTTTATCCGCAGCTAACTGACCCATTTTGACCTCTGCCATACCGCCCTGCGCAGCCTTAACAGCAAACATGGAATCAGCTGACTTAATCATGTGCTTGGCACCTTGATCCATGGTGTGCCCAGCAGATTGGGCGCCGTGCTTCATTGCATTACCGGCATCACTAGCAGCGCTACCTACACCACTACCCTGAGAAGTGTTCTGCGCAACCATTGCTAGGGGAGCTAACGCCAAAATCGCGGCAACAACCGTGCTGCCTAAACAGAATCCATTCAAATTTTTCATATAACCCTCTGTTAGTGAGACCCGTCAAGGCCCGTAGTGTTACCTACGGAAAATACGAGGGGTATTTCTGCCCATTCTTAGCTCAGCTCGTTTGCAATGGCATACCGCGTCATCTGCGCAGTGGAGTGTAGGCCCAACCGCTGCATGATGGCCGCGCGGTGAAACTCGGCCGTCCGAACTGATATGTTCAGCGAATTGGCAATATCCTTAGCAGTTGAACCGGCAGCAATCAGTCGTAGCACTTCCCGTTGACGCGCGGTGAGGTCCGCTTTTCCTGCAGTCGACGAACTGCCCGACGGATCGGTACGATCTTCCAAAAGCGAGTTGCCGTCCAACACTGAACGGAGTGCGCTGACTAACTCCTGTGCGGGCACATGCTTGGAAAGGTACGCCTTTGCCCCAACTCTCGCCGCCTGATCGATATAGCTTGAATCGGTGTACATAGAAAGGAAGACGATCGGCAGGTCTGGCCGGGAGTCAAGAACCTTTCGGGCGGTTGAGAACCCGTCTCCACCTGGCATGTTGACATCCAGAACAGCAACGTCAGGCTTAAACTCATCAACTGCGCTTAAGAATGAGTCACAACTATCAACCGTGAGGATCTCGAAGTCGCTGCTCATGAGAGCGCCCAAGGCATCCAGAATCAAATTGTGATCGTCCGCCATCAGAACTCGAGGAAGTCCGGGCTGGGTGGGAGTATATGCGAGTGCGGTAGCTGGGGAGGACATAACGATGCTGTTCCTATCTCGTGCGCCATCGTTGGCGTGATTAAACGGTGAGATGCTGCGCGAAAGTCGTGAACTCCGCAGGAAGGTTCAACTTCGCTAAAAGACTACTAGTGACTTTTCTAGGATACCGCAAAAATTCGGTACGATGAAGTCGGCTCCGGCTCGAATGAGTCTTTGTCTCTTCCATTCATCAACTTGCTGGCAGGACGGTTCGTCAGTTGCGACCCCAATAGCTATGCCTCCTACCAGCTTCACTTCTTCTATTTCTACAAATCCGTCGCCGAAAACAACTAGGTCTTCCCCGGCGTATTTGGAGTCGGAGATGAGACGTTGCACTAACAAAGCTTTAGAGAAGCTCTGCAGATCGTCCTGTGCGCCGAAAATGCGCTTAGGAAAAAACGAAGCCAATCGGAGCAATTCAGCTTCTTCCTTCACGTTGGCGTCATCGGTCCCACTTGCCAAGTAGAGAATAAGACCGCGTTCGGTCAGGAATTCGAGAATACGCCGGGCTCCCGGAACCATAAACTGTTTCGGTGACTCTCCATCTCTTAGCGACTGAAGTCGATGGTGAATCTTTCCGTTTAGCGCTTCCAGATACTCACGCTTATACTGCAAAGGAGTTCGTGCCTGTCCGCCCCTTGCCTGAACAGCCTCCACCAACGCCATCATCTGATAAATTGTTTCCTTGCCTGTCAAACGGCTGATAAATTCTGTGGCAACAGCGGTTAATTCCTCCTCCGACTCTTTTGTTCCTGTGGCGACTAATTCTTTTAATGCCATTCGAAGCATAATTTCAGTCCAACCGGAACGGATTACCGATAATGTTCCGTCGAAGTCGAAAATCGCCACTTTTGCCCGGGCGGCTGTGACGCCAGGACGGATAATCTCAATCACTTCGGGATTGTCCCATGCTGGACAAAAAGCCCCGAGTACTGGGACTTTGACTTCCCCAGACTTTTCCGAAGGCACTCACATCTGGCAGAAATCCTACGATATGATCGCTAGGACGTGTTCCGGCACGTTCTAATTGAATGGCTTGGAGCAAGAATGCGTGTTGCGATTATCGGTACCGGCTACGTTGGTTTAACTACGGGCGTTTGCCTGGCTTTTCTGGGTCACTCGGTTTCTTGTCTGGACACCGATGCCTCGAAAATTGAGGCCTTAAAGGCGGGTAAGATACCGATTTACGAGCCCAATCTTGCAGAGTTACTGGCGGAAGCGGCTCCGAACATGCGGTTTACCAGCAGTTATGGCGAGGCGATTCCCGATGCAGAAGTCGTTTTCATCGCGGTAGGCACACCACCAACTCCGTCCGGTGCACCGAATCTGGAGTATCTCTCGCAAGCGGCGCGATCGATCGGTCAGTGTGTGAACCGTGATTTCACGGTTGTGGTGAACAAGTCAACAGTGCCAATCGGCAGTGGAAATTGGGTCGGCTCGCTGCTTCGAGATTCCTATAATAATCGGCCCGATCGGAATGGCGCTGAGTTTGCAGTTGCTTCCAATCCGGAATTCTTACGTGAAGGAACAGCGCTCCACGACAGCCTGTACCCGGACCGGATTGTCATCGGTGCGGACGCCCAGCGGGCACTCGAGGTGCTCTACTCTTTGTATCGGCCGATCCTTGACCAGACATTTACCGCTCCCACTTACCTGCCGCGGCCGGACTCGGTAGGTGCTGTTCCTATGCTCTCGACTGACTTAGCCTCGGCCGAGTTAATTAAGTATGCTGCCAATGCCTTTCTGGCGCTGAAGATCAGCTTTATCAATGAGATTGGTCTGCTTGCCGAACGAGTAGGCGCGAACATCTCGGAAGTGGCACGCGGCATAGGCTTGGACAGCCGGATCGGGCCGCGGTTCCTTAGTGCCGGGATTGGCTGGGGCGGTTCCTGCTTTGGAAAGGACACGGCTGCCTTGATTGCAACTGCGGGCGAGTATGGGCTGCAGATGCCTATTGTGGAATCAGCCAAGCGGATCAATGCACGACAGCGTGACCGGGTAGTTGAAAAGTTGCTTCAGGAGCTGAAGATCCTGAAAGGCCGGACAATTGGACTGCTTGGTTTAGCCTTTAAGCCGAACACGGATGATTTGCGCGAAGCTCCTGCAATTGAGATTGCGCAAAAACTGATCGACCGGGGCGTTCGGGTAAAAGTACATGACCCAATCGCAGTGGACCGCTTTCTAAAAGAGCATGGCGATATGCAGGTACAAATCTGCGACAACGCGGCCGATGTCTCAGAAGACTGCGATGCGCTCGTGTTAGTGACTGAGTGGAATGAGTATCGCGACCTGGATTGGGAGAGCATCGGGAAAAGAATGCGATCGCCCTTCATTCTTGACGGTCGACATGCGCTTGATCGCGACAAGTTAACGCGAGCGGGCCTTCGCTACGCGACTCTCAGCTAGACAAGCCCTTCTCCTGCCAGACGCAGATACTGCGCTAAGGTGGGAGAAGGGACCCTGATTGCCTATGGAAGTCAAGCAAAACGAGGCGAATAAACGATTTGAAGTCGATGTGGAAGGGATGCGGTCGGTCCTGGACTATGAGATCCATGGAACCACCATTTACTTCACTCATACCGGAGTACCAGGTCCGTTGGAAGGCCGTGGTATTGGGAAAGCATTGGCGAAGGCGGGACTGGATTACGCTCGCGAGAAACAACTAAAGGTTGAGCCAGCTTGTTCATTCATCCGGGTATACATGAAACGACACCCGGAATACAACGACTTGATGGCTCGGTCTTAAGCTCCGACGGGGAGCTAAGCTTTTTCTACTTTGCCGTCGCGAATACAGGACGTACAAACGCGAATTCGCTTGCCGGCACCTTTAATGCGAGCATGAACGGTTTGCAGATTCAGATTCCAACGACGCTTGGTCACATTGTGGGCGTGACTGATCCTACACCCGAATTGCGGTCCACGCCCGCAGAGCTCACAAACTTTTGCCATAAAACACACCTTTACCCGTACCGTTCTGGTCGAGTGTAAATCTCAATGTAGCATTCGCATGATTGCTGTTGCAAGAAGGATTGGCCATTGCCGCTTGAGCAATCCTGGCTTTACAGATGCGAAAAGAGCGTAAGAAAGAGCAGCGAACCGGTAGCAATGGAAACGGCATGAGGCAGACGCATCGCAGTTGAGCTCTTTACATCAAGCGCCGGGAGTGCCGCAGCAGGCGCGCGTAGGTGAATCAACTCAGTCGAGAGCACGGAGACATTTATCAGAGTTTGCCTTAAGCGGCGCTTCCGTGCGATTACAACTAGCGACAGAAACCCACCGGTAATGGCCGTAGCAAGGAAGATGTACAGCCAATTCTCAGGTCCAGCCAGGCTGCCGACAGCTGCCATGAGCTTGACATCGCCAGCGCCCATACCGCGCAAAAGATAAAGCGGCAAATAAATCAGGAGGGCCAGGCCGAATCCTTTGCCGGATTGCGCCGCGCCCGCTGTACCAGAGAATAGGATTCGTAACCCAAACCCGAGAACAAGCCCGCTTAGAGTCAGCCAGTTGGGTATACGGCGCGACCGAACGTCAGTGAAGCCGGCCGCAAGCACGAGGAAAGCCAGAGCAATTTGCAGCGCAAACGGCATGGGCTAGCGAGTAGGCCGGACAGCGTGGAACTGAAGCCGGTCTCCAGGCTGAAGGCCGGACCGGGCAATTGCGCCCGAAGCGAGCTCCAGGACCGAACTGCCGGCCAGACAAAGAGCAATCCGGGCCGGACTAAGATTGGGGACCAGCTTACGGGCACGATGAGTACGATCCAGGAAGACAACATCGATGGGCATCTTCATCCCAAAAGTATGGATAGCCTCACACGGGGCAATCCAAATGCCTGCGGCTTCGTCCAGGTGCGACGTGGCAAGCAAACCGCGGCGACGCGAACTGCTCTCGCCTGCAACTTCGACATGAGCCGCGAGCTCACAGCCACGGTCCAGATTCACAATGCGGTAATGCGGTACGGGTATGCGGGGCTCTTGCGCCATAAACCTTTGGAATAAGGTGGAAGGCGCAGCCCAAAGATCTCACCCGGAGTTTAAGAAGGTCGGGTCATTGCTTCTGGCTTTACGTATTGGTCGAACTCCTCCGGGGTCAGGAAGCCGAGCTTAGCTGTGGCCTCACGCAGGCTGGTTCCATCGACGTGCGCCGTGTGAGCTATCTTCGCTGATTTGTCGTAGCCAACAATAGGGCTTAGGGCAGTGACAAGCATCAAGGATTGTGCGACATCCTGATCGACCTGTGCGCGATTCACCTCAATGCCAACCGCACAATGCTCGTTAAAGCTGCGACAGCTATCGGCAAGCAGCCGCACCGAGTGAAGGAAATTATGAATGATCACTGGCTTGAACACGTTTAATTCGAAGTTGCCTTGGGAGCCGGCGAATCCGATAGCGGCGTCATTTCCAAATACCTGGATGGCCACCATGGTGAGGGCTTCACACTGAGTAGGATTCACTTTCCCCGGCATGATGGACGAACCAGGCTCGTTCTCCGGGATGGTCAGTTCACCTAGTCCGCAACGAGGCCCAGAGGCTAGCCACCGTACGTCGTTGGCAATCTTCATCAGAGAGGCGGCGAGTGTTTTCAGGGTGCCGCTGGCAGCCACCAGTTCGTCGTGTGCCGAGAGCGCGGCGAATTTATTCGGATGCGAGCGGAACGGCAAACCTGTCTCTCTGGCGATAGCAGATGCCGTGCGTTCAGCAAATTCGGGATGGGCATTCAGGCCGGTTCCGACGGCAGTGCCGCCAATCGCAAGATCATAAAGGCCGCCTAGGGTCTGCCGTAGACGCTCCAAGTCGCGGTCCAGTAGAGAGACCCAGCCGGAGAACTCCTGCCCGACAGTGAGCGGAGTCGCATCTTGCAGGTGGGTGCGTCCAATTTTAACGATTTCAGCGAAATCCTGTGCTTTAGCGTGAAGCGTCTGCCGGAGTTGTTCGATTGCGGGGATGAGTTTTGATTGAACAACTGTGGCAGCTGCGATGTGCATCGCCGTAGGAAAGGTATCGTTCGAGGACTGGGACAGGTTGACGTGATCGTTCGGGTGAATCGGTTTTTTTGAGCCAAGAGCGCCTCCGGCTATCTCGATGGCACGATTTGAGATGACCTCATTGGCGTTCATATTCGTCTGTGTGCCGCTGCCGGTTTGCCAGATGCGAAGAGGAAACTCAGCATTTAACCGGCCGGAGATCACCTCGTCTGCCGCCTGAACGATCAGGCGCGTCCCCTCGTTGTTGAGTTTGCCTAAATCGTGATTGACCAGAGCTGCAGCTTTCTTGAGAACGCCGAAAGCCCGGATCAACTCCGGCGGCATTAGGTCGATCCCGATATCAAAGTGGTGAAGAGATCGCTCGGTCTGGGCGCCCCAGTAGCGGGTGCTTTCCACCTCAATCGGGCCCATGCTGTCGGTCTCAGTACGCGTGCTCATGACACTATTTTGCAGGACGGCGGCCGATACTTAGTGCGGGTACAACTCAGCCCACCAGTAGTAACCCGGCTCTCTGCTGAAAATTCCACACGTTGTTCGTCAGGCAAGAAGGCTCTATCGTAAATAGACATCAAATTCGCTTCGTAGTAACTGATCTGGAGCACCTTTCCGACGAGAATGGAGTCACGACCGGTCGGACCAATCAACTAGAAGACCGCGACGTCCAGAGATGGCGCAGCATGCTCGGAATCTCGCGATCTTCTTTGTACGACAATCTCGCCATTTATCTTGGCCGACGGTTTCAAAGTTCGGAGCTCACGTTTGGGTTTTGTGTCACCGTGCTTAACCACCTTCACGGGGTCATAGTGGGTGCCAACGAGGCCAGGCCAAACTTAATCTCCAAAGTCTTCCTGGCGTTGATGAAGATGAGAATTATCAACCATAACCGGAGCGAAGACCCTATCCAAACGTACGCCCGACCGACTGTAGCTAAGATCCATGTCTCACTGAACGGGTGCGGAAGAGCAAGAAAGTTGGCAGGTAGGTCGGAGGGGGCTCTACCCTGTTGTTGATGGGATCTGACCCACTTCCTGACTCAGAATGCTTCCTGAGCTCAAGTCGGCGTCAACGCTCGAGTAAAAATAGCTGCCCCCAGTGTGACACTGACGGCATGGAGCATACTACTTCAACAGAACCAACAGTGGCAAACGGCCGTAAGGCCGAGTATCCGATTGACCCGATCTTCCTGGAACGCTGGTCACCACGCGCCTTCACGGGAGAAGAGATTTCAGAACAGGAGCTTTTCACAATCCTGGAGGCCGCGCGCTGGGCCCCGTCTTCCTACAACTCTCAGCCTGGGCGCTTCCTCTATACGCGTAAGAACACGCCGTCATGGGAAAAGTTCTTCGTGTTGTTCAACGAATTTAATCAATCATGGGTGAAAAATGCAAGTGCGTTAGTAGTGGTAGTTTCGAACTCGGTGATGCTGCCTCCTGGCGCCGATAAGCCCATTCCTTCGCACAGTCATTCCTTCGATGCAGGTAGTGCCTGGGGATATCTGGCGCTACAGGCGGTTCGTTTAGGCTGGTATGCACACGCCATGGTGGGATTCGACATGAATCGAGCATTCGCGGAACTGAATGTTCCGGTGGGTTATCGTGTGGAGGCTGCCATTGCGATTGGGCGTCGCGCAGACAAATCGATTTTGCCGGAAGCAACCCAGGCCCGAGAGGTGCCTAATGATCGGAAGCCTCTTCGCGAAATAGCAATGGAGGGTGGATTCCCGGCGCAATTGGATTGAAGCAACAGCTTCTCCGGCCCATAACGAAGTGCGGTAGGCAGCGCAAGGCCATCTACCGCAATGAATTGTTACCCATGTGCCTGGTTAAATCTATGCCTTAGCAAGCCTGTATTGCGCAACCAATCAAGCGGTTGCTTCCAACTGCTCGGTGATCGATTCCCATTCAGCCATGACACGGTCGAGCTCCGTGCGTTGAGCATCTAGAGCGACACCGATTCGAGCAGCCTGCTCAGAGCTTGTGAAATCAGACAGCATCACTTCCGATTGCTGAATCTCCCCTTCAAGCGCAGCGATTCGCTCTTCGAGTTTCTGGGCTTGCTGCTGCATTTGTTGCCGCTTCATCGGGTTCACGCGCTTTGCTGCACCAGCCGAATTGCCGGTTGAGATAGGGATTGGTATAGCTGGGGGAACGCCGATCAACACATCATTGAGTGTCGGCGTCTCTTCGTTGCCGCCGCTCTTGCGCCAGAGATAGTCAGCGTAGTTGCCCGGGTAAACACGGACCTGGCCATCGGCAATTTCGAAAACACGCGTGGCCAAATGTTCCATGAAGTAGCGATCGTGGGAGACAAACACCACGGTCCCGGTGAATTTTTCAAGTGACTCGAGCAGCACGTCCTTAGCTCGGATGTCGAGATGGTTTGTGGGTTCGTCGAGCAGCAGAAAGTTGGAAGGATGCAGGAGCAGCCGAGCCAGCGCATATCGGTTTCGCTCGCCGCCAGAGAGCACGCCGATACGCTTGAACACATCGTCCTCGCTGAACAGGAAGCAGCCGAGCAGATTGCGGAGCTCAGTTTGGGTGGAACGCGGGGCGGCCGCAGTCAGGTCGTCAAGTAGTCGCGCTTCGGTATCGAGTTGTTTGTATTGATCCTGGGCGAAGTAGTCGACTTCGGTATTGTGTCCTAGCGTGTATTCGCCTGTGGTCAGGGATTCGGTTCCGGCCAGAAGTTTGATCAGCGTGGATTTTCCAGCGCCGTTGATGCCAACTAGTGCCACTCGATCGCCGCGCTCTATAGTAAATTCGGCATTGCTGAAGATTGTCTTCGATCCGTAGACTTTCGACACGTTCTTGCACTGGGCAACAACGCGTCCACTCGGCTTCGGCTGCGGAAAAGTGAAGTGGATCGTCTTCTCCTCCGGAGGCAATTCGATCCGCTCAATTTTTTCCAGCTCTTTGATTCGGCTCTGCACCTGCTTGGCCTTGGTGGCCTGGGCGCGAAAGCGATTGATGAACGATTCCAGCTGCTCAATCTTGTCGTGCTGATTTTTGTAAGCAGCTTCCAATTGAGCGAGGCGCTCAGCTTTTTGAGCACGATACTTCTCATAGCTGCCCGTGTAGAAGTGAACTTTCTTATTCCAGATTTCAACAATACGCTTGACTGTGACGTCGAGGAAGTAGCGGTCGTGGGAGATGAGAATGTACGCAAATTCGTAGTTGTTCAGGTACTGCTCAAGCCAGTCCCGCGCCTCGATGTCGAGATGGTTAGTCGGCTCATCCAACAGCAGAACGTTAGGCTTTTCCAGCAGGAGCTTGGCTAATGCAATGCGCATCTGCCAACCGCCGGAGAACTCTTCGGTTTGTCGAGTCCAGTCTTCTTTGCGAAACCCGAGGCCACCCAGGACAGCGCCGACTTGTGATTCGATAGCGTAACCATCACGCGAACGAAACTCGCTGTCGACGCGGATAAAGCGGTCAGCAACGGCAGAGTACTCAGGGCTGGCGGGATCGAACTCGCTCATTTGGCCTGTCAACGTTTCGAGTTCACGCTCCAGGTCTCTCAAGTCGTCGAATACGCTCATGCACTCGGCGAAGACGCTACGACCACTTACTTGTAACCCGTCCTGCGGCAGGTAGCCGACACGCAAGCCTTTGGCGGTGGTGAGAGAGCCGTAATCCAGCGGTTCAAGTCCGCTGATCGTTTTCAGGAGTGTAGATTTGCCGGTGCCGTTCCCGCCGACAAGCCCCGCCCGTTCTTTAGGGGTGATCAGCCAGTCGAGGCCATCAAACAGCAGCTTATGTCCGAACCGCTTGCCGGCTCCGGTGAGTTGCAACATCTGCTTTTATTTTCGCTGATGGCTGAACGCTTCGGAGCAGCCCTGCCTGGAGTATCAGGCCGGAGCTCCAAGCAACAGTGTAAAACAAGGGAGGAAGTAGCTTAAGTCAAGACTGTCCATCGCTCCATGGACAGGACTGAACCCGCAAATGCGGCTCAGCACTGTATACTGTTTGTATACACCGTACAGTAATGGAAAATGCCTTCACGATCCGATTGGACCCGCTTTCAGATGTGTCGGCGAAACGGCAAATCACTGAGCATCTGCGTAGCTTGCTCGTGGAAGGAAAACTTGCAACCGGCAGTGTGCTGCCATCAGTGAGGAGACTCGCAATGGAACTCGGCGTTCACTTCAACACGGTGGCCGAAGCGTACCGGGAGCTTGCAGCGGAGGGTTGGCTCGATTTACGACATGGCCGGAGCGCAGTGGTTCTGGCCCGAACCGTCCCAGTCCTTCGTCAGACCGCTTGGCTGGGTGAATTTCAGGACCGGTTGCGAGGGCTAGTGGCTCAGATGCGTGCGGCTGGCGCTCCAGCCGAAGAGATTGCGCGGGAGTTACGGACTACGGCCAAGGCGGTGATCCGAACGTGCGCATAATGATTGCTTTTACTTACCTTCTGCTTGGCGCTGCCCTCTTTGCTACTCCGAACCTAAGCCGGCGCCCATTGTTCTTCAGCGTACCGGTCAGGGCAGACTTTCGCAGAAATGAACTGGGGCGACGATCGCTTCTTTTCTTTCGCACGCTGGTGGGCAGCGGCGCGCTTGCGCTGTTTTTCATCGTATTGTTTTGTCCCGCCTCAATCCTCAACGCCGTTGCTACTGTAGGGCCGACGCTCCTGATCGTGATTGCCGCACTTGCCTTTGTTTTCCAACGATCGCGAATCCTTCCCTTTGCTGAGCAGCCGACGAGCGTACGGGACGTTGAGCTATCAACAACCCCTGAAAAAGTCCCCTGGTTCGCTCGGTTGGGAGTCGGTCCGCTTTTGCTG
>CALMAV010000381.1:0-252 GCA_937859895.1 uncultured Bryobacterales bacterium
GCCGGCACGCAAGGCTTGCAATCTTCACCGGTCGCGCGCGCTACGAGGCCGATGTAACGCTCGATCGCTACGCGGCCGGAATCCGCTTCGATCCAATCGTGACCGATGACTCAGTGGCCTACCCCAAGCCTGCGCCCGACGGCTTGCTGCTCATTCAGCAGCAGTATCCCGGCAAGCACATTTGGTACCTCGGCGATACGGTGGACGACGCTCGCAGTGCGCAAGGAGCAGGCGTACCTTTCATCGGCGTTT
>CALMAV010000381.1:262-671 GCA_937859895.1 uncultured Bryobacterales bacterium
GCGACATCCTGCGTGGACTTGGCGCCTTCGTTGTTCTCAGTGACATCAATGATCTCGAAGCTCTAGTAACAGGGGCAAAGAAGTCCTAATGCGTGACTCTAGTGTTGAGCGCAACACGAAGGAAACACAGATCACAGGCACGCTCGCGCTCGACGGCACCGGCCAGTATCAGATCTCCACCGGCATCGGTTTCTTCGATCACATGCTGGAGTTGTTCACCAAGCACGGCGCCTTCGACCTTACCCTGCAAGCTCGAGGTGACCTCCACGTCGATCAGCACCACACGGTGGAAGATGTCGGCATTGTGCTCGGCCAGCTCTTCTCCCAAGCTCTCGGTGACCGGCGCGGCATTAACCGCGCAGGGTACTTCGTACTGCCCATGGATGAGTCGCTGGCAGTGGTCGCCGTG
>CALMAV010000381.1:681-7133 GCA_937859895.1 uncultured Bryobacterales bacterium
AAGCTCGGTGACAGTCGTTCACGTCGGCGATCTGCAACTGGAACTGCTAGAAGACTTCTTCGACGGCTTCACCCACCATGCCGGCGCAAACCTCCACGCCAAAGTTCTTTATGGCCGCTCTAATCATCACAAGATCGAAGCAATCTTCAAGTGCTGGGCACGAGCTATGCGGTATGCCTGCTCGACTGACGAGCGCTTGAAGGATCAACTGCCTTCCACCAAGGGCCTGCTATGACAACGGTAATCGATTACGGGGCTGGCAATCTCCAATCGGTTCGCAATACCGTCGAAGCTCTCGGTGTACCGTTCGAAGTGACGGACAATCCTGAGACTGTTCTTCGATCCAGCAAGATCATTCTGCCTGGCGTGGGTCACTTTGGCCAAATGATGCGCGCCCTGGATGAACTTCAACTGCGCGAGCCCATTCTCCAGCAGATCAGGACAGGTACGCCGCTACTTGGCATCTGCGTTGGCCTGCAATGTTTATTTGAGGGAAGCGAGGAGTCACCTGAGAGTCGTGGCTTAGGTGTACTGCCCGGTCTGGTACGACGCTTTCAGGGCAATGCGCGCATCCCGCATATGGGTTGGAACTCGCTTGACGCCTGCCGTCCCACACGCCTGTTGACGGGTCTCCCCTTACATCCGTACACCTACTTCGCTCACAGTTTCTATGCGCCGGTGCTCCCGGAAACTGCGGCTACCTGCACCTACATTCAGTCGTATTCGGCCATCATCGAGCACGACAACCTCTACGCAGTTCAGTTCCATCCCGAGAAGTCAGGCGCCGTTGGCTTGCGCGTGATGCAGAACTTCCTAGAACTCTAAACTCGCCAGGATGCTCGCGAAACGAATTATTCCCTGCCTTGACGTCACAGGCGGCCGTGTCGTGAAAGGCGTGAACTTTCTCGAGCTGCGCGATGCGGGCGATCCCGTCGAACTTGCACAGCGATACAACGCGCAAGGTGCGGACGAATTGGTTTTTCTGGACATCACAGCCTCTAGCGATGCTCGCGAAACTATGGCGGATCTAGTAGCGAAGACTGCTCGCCAGGTATTTATCCCGCTAACTGTCGGAGGAGGCATTCGAACCGTGGCTGACGCCCGCAAGATTATCCTCTCCGGCGCAGATAAGGTCAGCATCAACACAGCCGCCGTTCGCCGCCCCGAACTCATTCGTGAGCTCAGCCTGGAGTTTGGCGCACAAGCCGTTGTCCTGGCCATCGACGCTCGCCGCCGCGCCCCTGGCACTTGGAACGTGTTTACAAAAGGGGGCAGGCACGATGAGGGTATCGACGCGATTGAGTGGGCGCAGCAGGGTGAATCGCTCGGCGCTGGTGAGATCCTGTTAACATCCATGGACACCGACGGCGTGCAGACCGGCTTTGATTGTCCGCTCACCCGTGCCGTTGCGCAAGCAACACGTATTCCGATCATTGCTTCGGGCGGAGCCGGCAAAGCTGAAGACTTTATTGAGGTTCTCACGACCGGTGAAGCAGATGCTGCATTGGGCGCTACCGTCTTCCACTATGGCAAGTACACCGTTGCCGACTTGAAACGTGAACTCATGAACGCCAACGTTCCCGTTAGACCCGCATGATCATCCCTTGTATTGACTTGATGGACGGCAAAGTAGTTCAGCTCAAGCAGGGCCGTGAAAAGGTGCTCGAAGGCCGCTCGCCCGACGAGATGCTGGAGCTTTTCGCCGGCTTTCCTCAACTTCAGGTGATCGACCTGGATGCCGCCATGGGGCGCGGTTCCAACACGGCTATCCTTCAATACTTAGCCAATCGTGCGACGGTTCGCGTCGGCGGAGGTGTGCGCTCTGTTGCGCGTGCAGAAGAGCTGCTTGTGCAAGGTGCTTTCCGAATCATCGTCGGAACCGCCGCGTTCACTGACTCGGGTCCCAACTTCACGCTTCTCCGCGATCTCCGCTCAGCCGTCGGAGCTGAAGGGTTAACGCTTGCCCTCGACAGCAAAGGCGGCCGGATCGTGACCAAAGGCTGGCAAGAAACCACGACTCTTACCGCTGCCGAGCTCCTTGGGGAACTCGAACCGTACTGCTCCGGCTTTCTCTGCACCTATGTCGACAAAGAAGGAATGATGGAGGGTACAGATCACGATTGGTTCGCCAGCTTGCGGGAGCGTACTTCTCATGAACTGGTTGCAGCCGGCGGTATCACCACTATCGACGACATATGGCGCTTGTCTGCCCTCAATATTCACTGCGCGGTAGGTATGTCAATTTACACGGGCCACCTTGCCCTTGACGAGTTGGCAGACCTGAATCGCCATCTAGTTGGCAGTTAATTGCCAAGAGAACGCCGTCGCGACACAATAGGGTAATGGCAACACAGCCGAAGCCCTCGTATACGGTCCAGGAGTATCTTGATTTGGAGCGGGAAGCGGAGTTTAAGAGTGAGTATTGGGCAGGTCAGATCTATGCGATGTCTGGCGGTACATCGGCTCATTCCAGATTTTCCGTTAGAGTAACGTCTCTTCTCACTCGATATCTGCCTGAACAATGCTTTGTTTACGACAGCAACATGAGGCTTTACGTCGAAAGTTTTGACACTAGCATCTATCCCGATGGTATGGCCATCTGCGGCGAAGAGCAGTTTTGGAATGGTCAAAAAGATCTGGTAACCAACCCTTTTCTTGTTGTGGAGGTTCTCTCTTCCTCGACTGCCAAATACGACCGCACCACAAAGAGCGATTATTACCGCAGCATTCCTTCTCTCCAGCATTCGCTGCTCATTTCACAAGATCGCGTGTCAGTTGAATGGTTTGCGCGACAGGATGATCGCACATGGACAGCAACAAACTACTCGAAGGAGAGCGATGTCCTTCCTTTCCAAATTCCTGTCGCCGAAATTTACAAACGAATCTTGCTGTAGAGCCGCTCACCAATAATTGCTGCGCTCCAGCCTCATTTTGCATCTACTTAACATCGCCTGAAGAGAAAGCATGAAACTGAATAGACTCCAGACATTAAGCATTGCCGCCGCGGGCGCTGCCTCCTTCGCCCTCTTATACGGCTCGCCGTACTTTGACGTAACCAATGTGTCGAATGTAATTACGGGCACTGCTGCGTTTACCAGCTGGAAAGATGAAAAGCCTGGTGTCACTCGCAAGATCACCGTGGCCGATCTGCCTGCCCCCTTCGCTACCCAAGGCGTCTCCAACTCTCCAGAACTGGTACCCAAACCCGCAGGTGCCATGCCGCAAACACTGCCGGGCTTCAAAGTAAATCTTTATGCCGAGGGACTCGTTGAACCGCGCGAGATCAGGACTGCTCCTAACGGCGACCTGTTCGTAGCCGAAAGCAAGTCTGGTCAGGTTCTTGTCTTTCGTGGTCTCACCGCCAATGGGAAAGCTCAGCAGAAGGAAACGTTTGCTACCGGGTTCAAGAACAACTTCGGCATCGCGTTCTACCCTCTGGGAGCCAACCCGAAATACATCTATGTCGCCAACACTAACTCGGTGGTACGTTTTCCGTATCACAACGGCGACCTGAAAGCTTCCGGTCAGCCTGAAACCATCATTCCCGAGTTGCCCGGTGGCGGCGGCCACTGGACGCGCGATCTAGCTTTCTCCCTTGATGGAACCAAACTCTTCGTCTCTGTTGGCTCGGCCTCCAATGTCGACGACCCGGATACTCACCCCAAAGAAACTCACCGCGCCGACATCCTCGAGTTCACCCCTGAAGGCAAGTTCGGCAAGATCTATGCGGCTGGCATTCGAAACCCTGTCGGTATCGCAGTCAACCCGACCACCGGCCAACTGTGGTGTTCAGTCAATGAACGCGACATGCTCGGCGACAACCTTGTTCCCGACTACATCACATCAGTCAAAGAAGATGGCTTCTATGGTTGGCCATGGTTCTACATCGGTGGTCACCAGGATCCGCGCCTGCCTGGCACGCATCCTGAGTTAAAGGACAAAGTCACTGTCCCAGACGTCCTTCTGCAACCCCACAATGCTTCGCTCGAGCTAACGTTTTATAACGGCCAGCAGTTCCCCAACGCGTTCCGCGGTGACGCTTTTGCTGCGGAACACGGCTCCTGGAACAAGGCGGCCCGTGCCGGCTATGAAGTCATTCGTGTTCCTTTGCAAAACGGCAAAGCACGAGGTGAATACGAAGACTTCCTCACTGGCTTCGTCACTCCTGAAGGCGGCGTTTGGGGCCGGCCCGTTGGGGTCGCAGTTGCCCAGGACGGCGCGCTCATGGTCACCGACGACGGCTCTAAATCTATTTGGCGTGTCAGCTACGGCACCAAGTAACAACCATGGACGGCAGGGCGGAGGCAACTGGCTCCGCCCTTTCTTTTCGCTCCTTCTACTCTCAACCGCCTGCCAGGCGCAAGCCCTCTGCATTCTCACTTGGAACATCGATCTCGGCAGTCACATTGACTCCATGCCTCTACTCTTACGGGAGAGAAGCAGACATTGCTCTATTTTAGGAAGTTGACCGGAACACAGTTCGTGCGAATAACCTGGATGTAGCTTCTGAACTGGCCCGCCGTACGAAAACACAATTTACTTACGGCACTGAATTCGAAGAGTTGAGCCAGGGACAGCCCGGTATCCACGCCTACACTGGCCAGGCGATTCTCAGCCACCTGCCGATTCGGACCTCGCGCGTACTATCGTTTCAGCATCAGTCCGGCTTCTGGAGACCGCGTCCATGGCTTCCCTCTTCTTTTCCCTTTCTTCAGCGCCGTGTTGGTGCTCGCATGGCCCTTATCTCTGAAATCGGAGGATCTGGCCGCCCTCTCGTGGTCTACAATCTTCACTTGGAAAGCCGCAGCTACGGCCGCATTCAATTGGAACAGCTCGACGAAGTATTACGGGATATCCGGCAACACTATTCGGCTGACACACCAGTGGTGCTGGGCGGCGATCTCAACAGCAAGTACCTGCCGCCTCGCTATCTCGCCAAAATGCAAAAGGGCGGATCTCAAAGCGCTACCGGCTCACGCATTGAACGCACTCATACCATCGCCATGGCTCTCGATTGGCTCTTCGCCCGCGGCTCTCTCACCTGGCAGGCTGGACGAGTTCTCCGCGATGCCACTGGATCTGACCACTACCCAGTCGAAGGGACGTTGTCTCTGCTTGGGAGTCTCTCGAAGTAAACTAGCTCCACACCAGCAGGGGAGCGCTCAAGAAGCTCGATCGGCTCCACGTATCGAAAACACTGCTACCTCCGCCAGAAGGTTTGCGGCAAACCGAATGCGCGAAGATCCGCTTACGAATGTCCGGTGTTCAATAATCCATCCTTGTGACCGGCACAGCGACACAAAATCCTCCACCGTCAAGAAGTGTAGATTAGGCGATTCATACCAGTCATAAGGAAAGAGCTTCGTCCGTGGTGCCTTGCCGCTCACTAAATGCGAGAAGCGTGTACTCCAATGCCCGAAGTTGGGAAACGCCACGATCGCGTGATGCCCTACCCGCAGCATTTCGCGCAGCACTCGAAGCGGGTAGCGCATCTCCTGCAGAGTCTGGCTCAGAATCACATAATCAAACGTTCGATCCGGGTAGTCAGTCAGTCCCTGCTCAATGTCCCCTTGATAGGCCGATACACCCGAAGCAATCGCGCGCTGAATCAGCAACGGATCGATCTCTACCCCTTGCGCCTTGATGCCCTTCTGGTCTCGGAGCCAGGCCAGCAACTCGCCCGCGCCGCACCCTAAATCCAGCACGCTCGATCCTTCGGTGACCAACTCGGCTATGGTCGCGTAATCGGATCGGTTCGCGATTCCAGCCTCCACCGCCGGCCGCGTAGCATGGGAGGAGAATGGCTTCCGGACCGCTTCGCTTGCCACACTCCGAAGAAAGCCGGTGATCATCCGGCTCTGTTCAGCAATCTCCAGCAGAAACGCATCATGCCCATAGGACGATTCCAGCTGACAGTACGCGGTGTCGATGCCACGACTGCGCAGAGCACTCGCTGTCTCTAAGGATTGATAGGTGGGGTAAAGCCAATCGGACGTGAAGCTGATCACCAGAAAGCGCGCTCGGGTCTTCTCAAATGCTGCTCCCAGCGAGGCGTGGCCGTTGGACAGATCGAAGTAGTCCATTGCCTTGGTGATGTACAGATAAGAATTGGCATCAAAGCGCGTGACAAACTGGCTGCCCCGGTAACGGAGATAACTCTCCACTTCAAAGTCAACAGAAAAGTCAAAGCCGAAACCGTCCTTGTCGCGAAGCCTGCGCCCAAACTTCTCCCGCATTGAGCCATCACTCATATATGTGATATGGCCAACCATGCGCGCTACCGCAAGACCGCGGCCCGGCGGCACATCGTCGTAGTAGTTGCCGCTATTCCAATCCGGGTCAGAAACAATGGCTTGGCGAGCGACTTCGTTAAACGCAATCTGCTGCGCACTGTGGCGTGACGTAGTCGCAATTGGGATGGCCGCGCCAACCGAATCGGGATAGCTCACAGC